>JAKLKF010000270.1 GCA_023150805.1 Myxococcota bacterium
GGCGATTCGGAGCGCGAGATTGCCCGCTCCGGTTTGATGGGCCGCGCCAAGGCGGCCCGCTTTCGCACGCTGGCCCAGGCCCAGGGCTGGCTTGAACCCAGCCGCCCCTTGCCGCCGGACGCCGAGATCGCCTCCGCGCTGGCGCCCCCGCGCCTGCCGGCCTCGGCCCAGTCGGCCCTCGCCGCCTACCGCCCCCTCGTCGAGCGCTGGCTCGGCCAGGGCGTCTCGGGGGTGGCGATCCACGCCGCGCTGGTGCGCGAGCACGGCTTCAGCGGCCACTACTCCAGCGTCCGCCGCCTGATCGGCGCCATCGGGCGGGACCTTCCGCCCGACACCACGGTGCGCCTGACCTTCGAGCCGGGGGAGGCGGCCCAGGTGGACTTCGGCGCCGGCCCCGAGCTCGTCGACGCCGCCACCGGCCAGCTTCGCCGCACCTGGGCCTTCGTGATGACCCTCGCCTTCTCGCGTCACCAGTACGTGGAGTTCGTGTGGGACCAGAGCGTGCGCACCTGGCTCGGCTGCCATCAGCGCGCCTTCGAGTGGTTCGGTGCGGTGCCGGCGCGGCTGATCATCGACAACGCCAAGTGCGCCATCACCCGCGCCTGCGCCCGCGACCCCGAGGTGCAGCGGGCCTACGCCGAGTGCGCGGAGGGCTACGGCTTCCGGATCGATGCCTGCCCGCCGCGGGACCCGCAGAACCCAATGCTCCCAACTTAAGCCGCCTTATATGCCAAATGCTGATGCGGCTTGACGCGTCGTGGCCTGGGAAAACTTCGCTCGGGCTGGATGTGGCAGCGGGCGTGTGAGATGGCGTCGAGCACGGTCTGTAGCTGGTTTCGGGCGTGTTCGAGCGCCAGGAGGCAGCCGGCGAGGATTGGTTTGAGGGCACCCTGGGCGTAGGTTCGATTGGGGCGGGAGGCGGCCTCGGGCGGCTCCGTCTCGGCGCTGAGCAGCTGGCTGAGGTTGTCGGCCAGCACCTTGGCGGCGAAGTCCTGCTGAAAGGCGAGATAGGTGAGCCCGCTGGGCGCCTCCAGGCGCAGGCGATGCTTGATTCGCTTGAAGGCCTCCTCGACCCGCCAGCGGCGGTGATAGAGCGCCCCGAACTGCTCCGCCGGGTAGCGCCGGGCGTCGAGCAGGTTGGTCATCAGCACGCGGATGTTGCCGCCGGGGGTGACGTCGCGAATCAGGCGCACCGGGGTCGGAACGGGCTGGATCTCGTAGATCGACGCCTCGGCCGCGCGCGGCGCGGCAAGCGTCACCACCTGCTCGGAGGCGCCCGAGCGCAGGAAATCGGCGACACAGCGCCAGCCCCGGGTGTCGGCCCGCAGGCAAAAGCCCAGCCCGCGCTGCGCCAGGGACGCCACCATCGTGTTGCCGACATAACCGCGGTCGAGCACCAACAGGTCGCGCCCGGCATCGAGTTCGTCCAGCGCCTCGAACAGCATCTGGCGCTCCGAACCGTCGGCCGGGTGCAGGCTCGCGTGCAGGGTCAGCTCGGCACCGGGCAGAAACAGCGCGAAGGCGTAGTGGTCGGCGGACAAGCTGGCATTCGAGCGGGTCGAGACGCGCAGCCGGGAGGCATCGGCGGCCACGACCCGCAAACCATTCCAGCGCGCCGCATCGATCCGT
>JAKLKF010000271.1 GCA_023150805.1 Myxococcota bacterium
CGACACCGACACCGACACCGACACCGACACCGACACCGACACCGACACCGACACCGACACCGACACCGACACCGACCTGTCGGCCGAGGTGAGCTTCCTGGTCACCGGTGAGCTGGACGGCGCCGCCGTGGCCCTGGTGCCGATGACCGAGCTGGACGCCAAGGAGGGCCCGACCTTCCACCCGCCCATGGCCACCGCGGCCGCCGAGGCGACCACCACCCTCACCCTGCCCGAGCCCGACGCCGCCCTCATCCAGGTCATCGACGCCGACTGGGGCCTGTCGGGCGCCTTCCTGATGCCCACCCTCTTCCAGGACGCCGACGGCGACCTGGCGCGCGGAGAGGACGAGGGCTTCGTCGGCGTCGGCGCCACCTGGCTGGTCTACCTGGCGCCGCCGGTGCCCGAGGAGGCGTCCTGGTTCGGCTTCTACGAGGGCTGGAACGCGATCTTCGTCGACTACGACGGCGAGAGCTTCGAGCCGGTCGAGCGCGTGGGCATCCCCCTGCACACCAACCTGCTGCAGGAGGACGGCTTGACCCTGGCGGGCACCTGGCAGGCCGGGACGCCGCCCCTGCCGACCACCCGCCTGGCCCTGGTCCCCGGCTCGCTGGAGACCGGCAGCCCGACCAGCCTGCTCTACGACGAGGCCATGGGCAGCGCCTTCTCGCTGACCCTGGCGGGGGCGCCGCCGGCGGATCACTGGGCCGACACCGACGGCGACGGGATCACCGAGGCCATCGAGGTGCTGCTGGCCTACCAGGACGAGGACGGCAGCGGCGGCCTGTCCCCCGCCGACCTGCCGCTGTTCGGCGCCTGCCACGACGACCAGGTCGTCGTCGCCGCCTGGGCTCCGCCCCCGACCGACCTGGGCGAGGCCGTCGTGATGGCCGTCCTGGGCGAGGTCGGCGGCTGGGTGGCGCTCACCGACCTGGAGAGCAAGCCCCGCCTGCTCACCGCCGACGAGGCCGCGGCCCTGCGCATCGAGGAGAGCTGCGTCATCGAGTAGTCCGGGCGCCGCGCCCGGCGGCCCGGCCCAGGGCCCACCGGCGGAGCGGGGTAGTACGGTGGCTCCTCCGCCTCCCGGGAGCCCTCGTGACCCCCCTCCTGCTCCTCGCCGCCTGCGCCCACAGCCCCGCCTCGCTGGCGCCCGCGGCGCCCGCCGCCGCCGACCCCGCCACCGCCGACCCCGCCGCCACCGCCTGGCAGGCCCTGTCCGCCGAGGTGCTGGAGGAGACGCTGCGCGCCTCGCCGGTCACCGCGACCGTGCTCGGCGACCACCGCTTCGACGCCCTGTGGCCCGACGTGTCATCGCAGGCCGAGCAGGCCCGGCTGGCCTGGCTCGGGCAGACCCAGGCGCGACTGTCCACCATCGACCTGTCCGCCCTGCCGGTCGAGGACCGGGTCGACGCCGCCATCCTGGCCCAGCGGATCCAGGCCGAGGTCTTCACCACCACCACCCTGCGCCCCTGGGAGTCCGACCCGCTCAACCTGGTGTACACGCTGAGCAGCGGCCTGGACGACCTGGTCAGCCGCGACTTCGCCCCGGTGGAGCAGCGCATGGCCTCGCTCCAGGGCCGGCTGTTGGCCCTGC
>JAKLKF010000272.1 GCA_023150805.1 Myxococcota bacterium
GCACCAGCCGCGGCGGGACCGCCTGGGTCGAGGTGGAGCGGCAGGTGGGGATGTTGCGGGCGACGCTGGCCTGAGCAACCGTCTTGATCAGGAGTTCACCGGGACCGCGATCGTCGGTCCCCCGAGGTGGCTTCTCATGAGGCTGTTGAGGTGGATGAGGAGCTTCCTCATGCAGGCGACCAGGGCCACCTTGGGCTTCTTGCCGCGGGCCATGAGGCGTGCGTACTGGTCCTTGACCACGTCGTTCCAGCGGCCGGCCGCGAGGGCGGCCATGTAGAGGCATTGACGCGCAGCGTGGCGTCCACCCTGGATGTAGCGGCGTCCAAGCTTCGTGCCGGAGTCGCGGTTGATGGGCGCGATGCCGACCAGAGCGGCGACCTCGCTGCGGGTCAGGGTGCCCAGCTCGGGAACCAGGACCCGCAGGGTGGTGGCCGTCACCCGGCCGACGCCCCGGACGGACTCGAGGACCTCGACCTCCGCGTTGCCCCGCTCGTTCGAGGCCACCAGGGCGTCGATGCGAGCCTCCAGGTCCTTGACCTGGGCCGAGAGGGCGACGACGGCAGCTTCGATGTCGGGGCGGACGACGTCGCGGGCGAAGCGGAGGCGCTTCTTCTCCCCGTCGCGCAGGGCCAGGAGCTGCTGGCGCCGCTCGACCAGCGCACGCAGGTCGGCAATGAGCTCCTCGACCGGCTCCCATCGCGGGGTCTCGTCCACCGCCAGCTTCGCCATGTGGGCGAGCACCTGGGCGTCGATGGCGTCCGTCCTGGCCTTGCGGCCGATCGCCCGGGCGAAGTGGCGGGCCCGCATCGGCTGGACCAGCACCACCGCCAGGCCGGCCGCGTGCAGCACCTGCAACGCGAGCGCTTCGTAGCCGCCAGACGCCTCCAGCACGACGCGGTGGACGTCCAGCGGGGCGAGCTGCTCACAGAGCATCGTGAGGCCGGCACCACTGTTGCGCACCCGCCAGGGCGTCTCCGACACCGTGGTCGCCACGTCCAGCCAGTCCTTCGACACGTCGATCCCGACGCCAACGCTTGCCATCTCGCACCTCCCAGGTCACCGTTGAGGTGCCGGGTAGGCCACGCCAAACGCTCTCCCTTGCACGTACGAGCTCCTTGTGGACTCCACCAACCGTTCGAGCTGAGGCGTGGCCGAAGGGAGGCACGGGCTCTTCCTCAGTCTCGGTCTCGCGTCCACGGGACCCAGGCGCGACTACCGAGCTCCGTGCCTCCTCCCGGCACCCCCTTCACGTAGCCGGGCTCCAAGACGCAACGGGGCGGGTAGGCCAGGTTCGCCTGGGGGCGGCGCTTTCCACAGGAGGCGGGGGTCTACGCGCGCGCGACCGGAGAGCTGGCCTCTCCGCGTTCCCTGGTGGCGGGGGGGGGGG
>JAKLKF010000273.1 GCA_023150805.1 Myxococcota bacterium
ACACAGAGGGGATTGAAACGATGATCCCGGACTCGGGCGACGAGGTGAAGCCCGTGGGGTCGCAGACCCCACCCCGACACAGAGGGGATTGAAACTGCGTTGTCGTCTTCCGGTCGAACTCGACCGAACCTCGAGTCGCAGACCCCACCCCGACACAGAGGGGATTGAAACTTGGCCCAGGTGGGTTCGTGTTCCCACCACCACACTTCGAGTCGCAGACCCCACCCCGACACAGAGGGGATTGAAACTTCTTGTAGGTTTTCATGATGCGGCTGTAGCGCTCGCCGGTCGCAGACCCCACCCCGACACAGAGGGGATTGAAACTGGGTGGTGGAGTTGGGGTAGATCTTGACGTACCCGCACGTCGCAGACCCCACCCCGACACAGAGGGGATTGAAACTTGCCCACGTCATCGGGCGTGATGGGTCCATCGGAGGGAAGTCGCAGACCCCACCCCGACACAGAGGGGATTGAAACGAGGCGGTTCAGGCGATGCCCGTAGGCGTCCAGCACCTGGTCGCAGACCCCACCCCGACACAGAGGGGATTGAAACGACGATCATCTTGCCGCCCATGTAGACGTTGAACCCCATGTCGCAGACCCCACCCCGACACAGAGGGGATTGAAACTTGCTCTTGCGAGTCTGGAAGATGGCCGTCTGGTCCCCCGTCGCAGACCCCACCCCGACACAGAGGGGATTGAAACCGCGGCAGGCGCAGTGCGCGGAGCACCGCACCCTTCGCGGTCGCAGACCCCACCCCGACACAGAGGGGATTGAAACTTCAGCATTTCGATCTGTCCCGCCCGCTCATCGTTCTTGTCGCAGACCCCACCCCGACACAGAGGGGATTGAAACCGGGGGAGACGCACTGAGAAGGAAGCATGTCAGCACCTGTCGCAGACCCCACCCCGACACAGAGGGGATTGAAACTTGCCGAACATGTTGACCTCTTTGATATTGGTTCGGGCTGTTGCCCGCCTGGTCGCAGACCCCACCCCGACACAGAGGGGATTGAAACCATGAGGGTGGTCATGTCGACCTTCTTCCCGATCGTCGACGTCGCAGACCCCACCCCGACACAGAGGGGATTGAAACTCGTCGTGGTGTAGGCCACGACGGCGGCGTAGGCCGTGTCGCAGACCCCACCCCGACACAGAGGGGATTGAAACTCTCGAGGTCCAGCTCTAGCCCGGGATCGGGGGTCGAGCCGTCGCAGACCCCACCCCGACACAGAGGGGATTGAAACGTCCCACTCCACCGTCCCCGAGGGGTAGGTGGTGACGGAGTCGCAGACCCCACCCCGACACAGAGGGGATTGAAACGCGCCCAGCGCGTTCCCACTCGTGACACATACAGTCGGTGTGTCGCAGACCCCACCCCGACAC
>JAKLKF010000274.1 GCA_023150805.1 Myxococcota bacterium
AAGGCGAAGGCCCCCGAGGTGGACCCGGCCAAGGACAAGGCCCTGGTCGATGCCTTCGCCCAGGCGATCCAGGCCGCCGCTGCGCAGATGGGGGCGGCGTCGTGAAGCCGGTCCTGCTGCTCGGCCCGGCCCTGGTGCTGGGCTCCTGCGTGGCGCGGGCGCTGGCCGGCGACGGTGACGTGGTGCCGCCGCCCGCGGGTACGCCGACGCTGGAATACCTACTCACGCTGGGGCCCTACGGGGCGCTGGTGTGGGGGGCCTTCCTGCTCGGGAAGGGCGTGAAGATCACGGTCCAGGTCGAGCTGTCGGAGCGGGATCGGGAGCTGCTGGAGAAGGTCGGTGGGCGGGGTGGGGCGTGAGCACGCGAGCCCTACACGACCGGGGGGCGCCAGCGGTCCCACGCCTCGCGAAGCCGCGCAACGGCGTCCGGGTCCTTCGGGAGGCGGAACTCCGCGAAGGGCTTGCGGTCCCTGCTCGCCAGGTCCTCGAAGTTCGCCGCCACGTCGGCCGCGACTTCTACGGAGCCGACCAGGAAGCCCTCGAAGCCCTCTCCACCCGCGGTGCGGCGCACGAACACGTATGCGTGGCTCGTCTTGCGCCAAGCATCCGGTGGGGCCGTCGCCGGCCAGAACTTCGGGCGCTTCCCAGATGTCTTGACCTGGAGCGTGGCGAGCGCGCCTGTGTTCGGGTCAAGGACGAGTACATCGGCGCCGGGGCAGTTGCGGACGGTGGGCAGCGCCACGAGCCCACGAAGCGACAGCTCCATCGCCACCCAGTAGACGCCTGCGTTGCCGATCAGGTCGGTGTTGGCCACTCCGTCCCCCCGTCAGTGGTGCCGGTCGAAGTTGCACTTCCAGTGGGCGGGGCGGAGGTTCTCCTCCCCGTTGCTGCCACCCTCCGACTTCGCCTTGACGTGGTCGAGCGTGAGGTCGTCGCCGATCGGCTTTCCGCAGATCCAGCACACCCGCCCATGGGTGGCAAGCACCCGCTCCCGCCGGTTCCGCTTGGTCCTGGGCGTCATGTTGGCCATGGGTGGAGCGTACCGCGCTCGGTGGCGCTGGTGCTCGCATGACCCCCGCCGCCGCCCTCCTCGACCGCATCGTCCCCATCGTGCGCACCCGCCTGCCCGCGGGCGTCGACGCCGACTACTTCGACGCCTTCCTCGACCGCAACCGCCCCGCGCTCGTCGCGGTCATCGAGGCCAACCTCGCCCCGCTCCTGCGGCGCATCCAGGCCGCCAGCCAGGTCCCGACCGAGGACCTGCCCGAGCTGTGGAGCGCCGCCCAGCGCACCGCCGCCAACGTCGCC
>JAKLKF010000275.1 GCA_023150805.1 Myxococcota bacterium
AAGCCCACCGATGCCGGGCGCACGCTGCTGGGCTCGCCCACCGAGGCGCAGCCCTACCCGGGCGGGCGCAACCACTTCCTGCTGCAAGACGAACTCGATGACCCGCCGCGGCTGCGCCAGGCGTTCGAAGTGACCGCAGCGGCGCTGCCGTTGCCCAAGCCCAAGCCGGCGCGCACGCCCGCGGTTGCTGCGAAACGGACGTCGCCCGCAGCGCACCGATCGCGCCCCAAGCCCGGGGGCTGACGCACGTCACAGCTGCGACACGGGCATCGGCCGCCCGGTCAGGTAGCCCTGCAGCAGGTCGAAGTGCATCTGCTCGCACAGCTGGGCCTCCGCCTCGGTCTCGACACCTTCGGCCAAAGCGACCGAGCCCAGTTCGTGCACCAGGCGCACCATCTCGGCCACCACGCGCTGCTTGCGCTCGCTGGCGCGGTCGAGATCGTGGATCAGCCCCATGTCGAACTTGACGAAATGCGCCGGCACTTCGCCGAGCTCGTTCAGGCGCGCCTGTCCGGCGCCGAAGTCGTCATAGGCAAAACGCACGTCCATCTCGGCCAGGTGAGCGGCCAGCTCACGCATGCGCTCAGTCTCGACGACTGCCGTCTCGTGCACCTCGACCACCAACGGCAATGCCGGCTGCTGCGCGCGCAACGCCCGCAACTCGTCCAGGAACTGCGGACCGAAGGTTTCGCTCGGGTGCGTGTTGACGAAGACCATGGCGCTGCCCACGCGCGGCCCAGCCGCGCGCACCCCATGCACCCGGAACGCCGAGCTCAACTCGGCCTCGCGGCCCAGCGTGGCGGCCACCTCGAACAGCCGCATGGGCGAGACCGGCAGCGCCGGATGCTCGCCGCGGCCGAGCAGTTCGTAGGCCAGCGCCTCGCGTGAACGCACATGGACGATGGGCTGCACCGCACATCCGATACCGCGGCCGGCGAGCAGCTCGCGAAAGGGTTGCTCGTCGCGCAGGAAATTGTGGGTCAACCCGCGGTCGGGTGGCACCAGCACCGTGGCGCTGATGGGATAGTGCGTGTCGGGGTCGTCTTCGCCGGGGCGGGCGTGGCGCACGATGCGGAACTCGATCTGCGCAAAGTGAACGATGTCGTTCTCACCGATTTCGCAAGTGCCCTGGATACGCTCGTGATTGACGAAGGTGCCGTTGGTGCTGCCCAGGTCGGTCAGGCGCAGGCGGCC
>JAKLKF010000276.1 GCA_023150805.1 Myxococcota bacterium
TGGCGCGGACGGCGGAACCGACAGCGGCACCACGCCTGCGACCTTCTACTCCCCCGACCTGTGTGACGAGTGGGGCTGCTACCTGCCTGACGTGCCGGACACGCCCATTGAGATGGACTTCGTGACGATTCCAGCAGGCACGTTCGTGATGGGGTCGCCTGATGGTGAGCTGGGACGTTCGGGGAAAGGAGATTATGCCGAAACTCAACACGAAGTGACGCTGACCCGGGACTTTTTCATTGGGCGTGCGGAGGTCTCGGTTGCACAGTTTCGATCAGCGCTTGACTGGATGCTGCCTACCACCTTGGACTACTGCCCGGACTGTCCGGTGATTGGCACTGGTGAGCACTGCTATATAGGGGACGCCCTCATCCTGTTCACTGTTGCCATGTCACTGGCAGAGGGCCTGGAACCCTGCTACGAGTGTCTGGTGGTGGAGTCTGAGAGTAGCATCGTGGATACGTACGTGAAGTGCCACTCCATCGGAAACCCGTACGAATGCCAGGGCTATCGCCTGCCCACAGAGGCGGAGTGGGAGTACGCAGCTCGTGCGGGCACCAGCTCTGCGTTCTCGAACGGCGCGGACATTGTGGACCTCCCGAGCAGCAGTTGTGAAGAGGATGCGATTCTCACAGATGGCACCGCTCTGAGCGAGTTGGCCTGGTACTGTGGTGCACCTGGATTTACAGACTTGGTAGACGACGACGAGAGTACAAACTACCGTCTCATCGAGGTCGACAGTCTTGCCGCCAACCCGTGGGGGCTCAAGGGTGTACACGGCAACGCCATGGAGCTCGTACATGATGAGCTCCTTCCCTATAGCCTGTCCGCTTCTACCGACCCCTACCACTGGGACGAGCGTGACACGCTGATGGTAGCGCGCGGTGGTGCGTCCATTTTCGACGAGCGAGGTGTCAGGACGGCCATCCGACTGTCTGCGATGCTCGGAGATGACGTGGATGTCTGTGACAATGATTGGGGGGTGGGGCTCGGGAAGCTTGGCCTCCGCGTCGCTCGGACGGCTCCGTAGACTCCATGACCACAAGCACGGGCACGGCATGATCTCCCTCTTCGTCCTCCTCCTCTCCTGCACCGGCAAGGACCCCGGGCCGGACGGCGGCGACGGTGGCGCGGACGGCGGAACCGACAGC
>JAKLKF010000277.1 GCA_023150805.1 Myxococcota bacterium
CAGGGAGAGCACAAAGTCCTCCATTGCGTCGGACTCGTTCTCGTGGTTGGCCGACAGGCGTTTGTAGAACGGGATGCCGCGCTCCCTGAACTCCGACTCCACGGCCATCAGGGCAAAGCGCGTCCGACCAAGAACCGCGCAACTCTCCCACCCTATGGGGTCCTCCACGTCCTCGTGTCCCTCGGCCATCAGAGCCTGGATCTTGTCGGCGACGATCTTCGCCTCCGCCTCCTCGTCCGCCCCGGGGATGGCCTCGACAACCCCCTGAATCGGCAACTGCCCCTCGACCACGTAGTTTGGGTCGAGCGCAGTGGCCAGAGCCACCACCGCCTTGGAAGAACGGAAGTTCTCTGTCAACTCAATCTTCTCTGCCCCGAACTCCTCCTCAAAGCGCCACATGTAGGCGGGGCTGGAGGTGTTGAAGCCGTAGATCGACTGCTTGGGGTCGCCCACCATCATGACGTTCCTGAACGAGTCCCCGCAGAGGGCCGCCAGGACGGAATACTGGGCCTCGTTGAGGTCCTGCGCCTCGTCCACGCATACGAAACGGTAGAGCCTCCGGTAGAAATCGGCGATCCTCGGATGCTCGCTCAGGAGCCGATAGGTCAGCAGGAGCAGGTCGTCAAAGTCGTAAGCGCCGCACGCACGCAGGCCCGCGTCGTAGGCCTCAAGGGCGCGCATCCCCAACTCGTCGTCGGAGTCCTCCATCGAAGAGGGGTGTGCCTTGAGCCACGAGATGGAGGCGAGCCATTGGTCGAGCCTCGTTGCCACGGCCTTCGCGTCCGGCTCGTTGGCAAGTTCGTCCGACAGGAGCGGATCCTGCCTGACAGCCTCGACGAGAATCTCCTTTCTGTCCTTGTGCTGCTCGAATACGTGGGGGAGTCCCTCCACGCCCACCGGCTTGCCACGCTCGGAGAGCATCTCGAGGCAGAAACTGTGCATCGTCCCGATGAAGGCCCGCTGGTTCTCGTCGCCGAGGTCCGTCAGCCGCTCCTTCATCTCGTTGGCCGCCTTGTTCGTGAAGGTTAGGGCCAGAATCCGGAAGTGCCCCGGAACATCTGTCAGGAGCCTCCTGACGCGCTCGGTCAGTACGCGGGTCTTGCCCGAGCCCGGGCCCGCCACAACGAGCAAAGCGCCGTCACCGTGCTC
>JAKLKF010000278.1 GCA_023150805.1 Myxococcota bacterium
ACGCGCCCCCGCTTCAGGGGCGGCTTGCGGAAGGCGCATTGACCGGACCTTCCGATCACTCGGTTGCTTACACACCGATACTCTACCGCGTCGAACCAACAGAGCAGACCGTTGGTCATGTCAATCTCTATCTCGAACCAGCGCCAGAGAGCAGCGAGATCGACGAAGCCGAAACGGTAATGACTATTGGTCAGGGGCATTCCGTCAAGAGCGGGCGAGGGCTGACGGGGGGCGTCGTGATCTTCCAACCGACGCACCAGTCGACGAGCTGCCGGCTGCTTGAACGACAAGGTATACATTTGGCGATAAGGGCCGACCCCATCGGCCGTCTCGACCCGGTAGACTTTCATCGCTCCTCCAGCGTCATCTTGACGACGTGGCGATCTGCCAGGCAGCCGGCCGCGATGATTGGGGATTCGTCACAGGCAAAGGCATTCATGGCTGACCCTTTGGTGTGGTTGTCGTGGTTGTCACAGCCGTTGTGGTTGTTGTGGCACCCGGGGTGGGGATCGAACCCGCGACCCTCGGCTTAGAAGGCCGATGCTCTATCCACCTGAGCTACCCGGGCAAGCGACAAACCCGACATTGAAGCTGGTGTCCACGTCGACACCCCAGGTCGACGTGTTGTCGCGCTCGCTGGGTCGGATCTGGACCCAGGCCCGGGTCCGGCCACCTCCGTAGGACAGGCGGATGGAGCCGGGCTGCAACTCCACGTCCAGGCCCACGACGCACGGGAGACCTGGGCCGCTGGCCGCGTCGGCCCTCTCCACGGCCAGGGCAGCAGCCGCCGCGATATCGGGCATGGTGCCAGGGACGACATCGGGCAGGTGCAGCGGCGCCGTGCCGCCGAAGACGCTTGCCGCGGCGCGCCAGCGGGCCCACGCCTCACCGGCGGACATGTTGGCGGAGCGGTGGGAGGGGGCGTCGGTCGTCATGGTGTCCTCCGGGCCCACCCGGCGGGATGCCGGGGCGACGGACTGGCTACCGTCGTGCCCGCGCTGAGGCGGGCCGCACCAAGGGAGGGTGCTACGCCTATTGCTCAGTAGCCGCGCGCCCGCGCCTCGGCCTCAGCTTCCCCCGGGGTCGCCCCGGACCCCATGACGAACAGCCCTTC
>JAKLKF010000279.1 GCA_023150805.1 Myxococcota bacterium
CGCACGTTCGGGAGCTGGGCGTCGGGGCTCAGCGCGTTCTCTAGGGCCTGGCCCTTCCGCAGCCGCAGCGGGCTGTCGACGACGCGGCAGAGCCGGTGTTTGGGCGAATGAAGCCCGCTGTAGATCTCCCGCACCCAGTCCTGGGGCGAGCGGCGCAGCTCGACGCCCTCATCCGCGGAGTAGCCCTGCCAAGGGTCAAGGCGGCTGGGCCAGTGGGCGCTGTTCGACTCAAACTCGGCGACGGCGGCCTCCAGCGCGGCGCCGCTGAGGCCGTTGAGCTGGGTGGTGACGGCGCGCCAGGCCTCTGCGCTGGGCGTGCCTTGGGCGAGGGTAGAGATCGACGGCATACAGGGCTCCAGGGCGCGGGGGAGATCGGGGTTGTCGCGCGGCGCGGGGTTTTAACGCCCTTGGCGCGACATCGCCCGCTCAGGCGGCGCGCTCCAGGTGCGCATTGAGCTGAATGGGCTCGCGGCGGCCGCCAAACCTCCAGGTCAGGTCGGCAAAATCTAGGGTGGCGTCGAGGCTGTGCACGGCGCGGTGGTGGTTGGGGCAGAGCAGGATGAGGTTGTCAAACCGGTCCCAGCCGCCCCGCGACAGCCACTGAATGTGATGGGCCTCACAGAGCTGCCGGTGGTAGACCGAGCTTGGGTCCCAGCCGCAGATCTGGCAGCGCCCCTCATACAGACGCTGGAGCCGCTGCGCCAAGGCGCCGTCCCGGGCGTACACCCGGCTCTGCGTCCAGGTCGGCGGCGGTGGCCCCTCGCTCAGCCAGCCGGGCAGGGCCGGGCGCCCCTCGGGCAAGGCCAGCTCGACGCTCAGCTCCTCGTCCACCAAGGCCCGGGCGACGTCCCGCCGACCGTCGGGGTGAACCCGAGGATGCAGCGGCAGCCCCCGGGCGAAGGCGCAGAGCCGCAGATGATCCTCCACGGTGAGCCGTCGCACGGCGGCGTGGCCCTGAAAGCTCTGCCCCAGGCGCGCGGCCTGAATCTTCGGCGAGAGCGTGCGCAAGAGCGACTCGACCTCTACCCCCCGCTCGGCGTCAAAATACGCCGACTCCGTCATGCTGCCCCACACC
>JAKLKF010000027.1 GCA_023150805.1 Myxococcota bacterium
AGGAGGGGGAGGAGAGACATCATGCGGAGGGTAGCCCAGCCCGGCGCCGGCGGGCTGGGCCACGGCGGGCCAGGCGGTGGGGTACCATGGGGGGCGTTGTCCGCCGATGGAGGAACCGTGCCCGTGTTCGACGCCGCCGTGCCTACCCCCGTGGACCAGGTCCTCGCGCGGCTCGTCGCGGGGGGCGCCACCGGCGCCCTGGAGGTGAAGAGCGACGAGAAGCGGTGGCTGTTCTTCTTCTCCGGCGGCGCGCTGGTCTTCACCCGCAGCAACCTCAAGAGCGAGCAGACCGAGAGCATCCGGCAGAAGGTGGGCGATCTCCCCAACAACGAGCTGATCCGCCTGCAGGCGGAGCGCCGGATCCGCAACGTGTGCCGCCTGGCGGCGGCCGAGGTCAGCTTCCACGAGGGCGCCCACCCCCCACAGGTGACCCCGGTCAACGCCATCGCGGCGCTGTGCGAGGGGCTCCGCCAGGCCTACGAGGCCGACGCCCTCGCGGCGCGCCTGGCGCCGGTGCTGGCCGGCTTCCCCCGGATCGACTGCGACCTGGGCGGGCTGGGCTTCCCCCCGGCGATCGAGCACTACCTGCAAGACCTGGACGGGGGGCGCACCGGCGCCGACGTGGTGGCCTTCGCGCCCGGCAGCCCGGACCAGGTCCAGGCCGCCCTGTTGGGCCTGTGGCTGCTGGGAGACCTGGTGGTGGACGCCGAGCCGTCCAGCATGCCCGTCGTCACCGCGGTCTCCGCGCCGGTCTCCTCGCCGGTCGCCACGTCCCCGGCGGGGGCGCAGGCGGCTGCCCCGCCGCCGGCCTCCCCCGCCTCGCCCGACCCGGGACTGGCGGACGCCCTCGATCTCGGCGCCCTGCTGGCGGACGCCGTGTCCGCGGGCGGCGCGGCCCCGCCGCCCCAGGTCCAGCCGGCCCCGGTCCCCCCGCCTCCCGCCGCGAGCGCCTCCCCCGCCACGAGCGCCTCCCCCGCCGCCCCGCCCTCGACCGAGCACCCCCTCGCGCGGCGTCTGCACGAGCTGGCGCGCCGGATGCGCGCCTCGACCAACCACTTCGAGCTGCTCGGCGTGCACTGGGAGGGCACCCCCGACGAGTTCCGCCGGGCCTACACCGACCTGGCCCGCGAGCTGCACCCCGACCGCTACCACGAGGCGCCGCAGGAGCTGCGCGACCTGGCCACCGACCTGTTCGACCAGATCCGCCTGGCCTGGGAGGTGCTCGGCAACGACGCCGCGCGTGGTGAGTACATCGACGTGGTCGTGCACGGCAAGAAGACGGCCGAGCAGGAGGCGATGGAGGCGCTCAAGACCTACTGGGCGGCCGACGACTCCTTCAAGAAGGCGCTCACCAACTTCAACAACGGCCGGATCCGCGAGGCCCACGAGCAGTTCCGGCAGGCCGCGCTCGCCGTGCCCGACGAGCTGATCTTCCAGGCCTACTACGGCTACACCAGCTTCGCCCTGGCCTACAAGACCGACCCGGCCGCCGCCGACCGCGGCGTCGCCCTGCTGCGCGACGTGATCGAGCGCAACAAGTCGCAGGAGCGCCAGCTCGACATGGCCTGGGCGCTGCTGGGCCGCGCCTGCCGGGAGAAGGGCGAGCCGGAGAGCGCGCGGCGCGCCCTGGTGCAGGCGCTGCGGATCAACCCGGCCAACGACGCGGCCGTGCGGGAGCTGCGACGGCTGGAGGACCAGAAGGCGTCCAAGGCCAGCAAGGGCGGCGGCTTCCTGGCGGGGCTGTTCGGCCGCAAGTGAGCCGGGACCGCGGGGCCCTCAGGACGGGTCGTCGACCCGGGCCCGCAGGCCATGGTCGGCGAGCACCCGGTCGACGTAGTCGATGACCTGCCGCACGTAGCCGCGCTTGTCCAGGTAGCTTCCGGGGTAGAAGCTGCGCTTGAAGCCATGGATCAAGGTGTGGCGGAGCTGGTCCGTGGTGATCTGGAAGGCGTCCACCGCCAGCCGCAGCTCGTCGGTCACGGTGGTGTGGCTGACCAGGCGGTTGTCGGTGCAGATGGTGGCCGACAGCTTGCGATCGAGCATGTGCCGCAGCGCGTGGTCGGTGACCCGGCGGATCTCGGGGTTGGTCTGCAGGTTGCTGGTGATGCAGACCTCGATGGTGATGCGGCGGTCGGCGATGTACTCCGCCAGCGCGTCGACGTAGGCCTGCGGGTCCTTGACGTCGGGCCCGCACAGGTGCGGCGAGAACAGGTGGTAGCCGTGGCCGATCCGCTCGGCGTGCAGCCGGGTGATCGCCTCGAAGATGCTCTCGGGGCCGTAGGCCTCCCCGGCGTGCACCGTCCGCATCAGGAAGTGCCGGGCGCAGAAGTCGTAGGCCGCCTCGTGGTCGTGGGCGGGGTAGCCGTCCTCCTGGCCGGCCAGGTCGAAGCCGACGATTGGGACTCCCAGGCGGTCCCGGCAGGACACGGCGGCGCGGGCCAGCTCCAGGCTGGCCATGCCGTAGACCTCGCGGGGTGGGGCCTGGTCGAGCACCTGCCAGAGCTGGCCGTACCAGGTGGAGAAGCCACCGGTGAACATGCGCATCGCGCAGACGATGATCCCGTAGCGGAAGGGCGGCTCGCCGCGCTCCCGGACCGCGGGGCTGGCCTCGTGCTCGGCCCGGGCGCGGGCCAGGCCGCGGTCGACCGCCGCCAGCACCTCGTCGAAGCCGAGCCCCGGGTGCATGTGCAGCTGCGGCGCGAAGCGCACCTCGACGTAGCGGACGCCCTCGTCGATGTTGTCCCAGGCCAGCTCCCACGCGGTGCGCTCCAGCGCCTCGACGTCCTGCAGCACGGCGCAGGTGTAGGCGAAGCCCTGCAGGTACTCGCCCAGGCTGTCGTAGCGGGGCTTGAAGACCAGCGCCTCCAGGCCCTCGACCGTCTGGGAGGGCAACGACACGCCTCGCTCGGCGGCCAGCTCGACCAGGGTCGGCAGGCGCAGCGAGCCGTCCAGGTGCAGGTGCAGGTCGGTCTTGGGGAGGGCGCGGAGCAGGGCGTCGGAGATGCGCGGCGGTGACATGTGGGCCGCTAACTCACGGCGAGGGAGGGGCCTGCGGCGGCGGGTCCGCCTGCCCCTCGGCGGTGGTCGTGCCCGGCGGCGCCGCGCGCAGCGCCTGGAGGGCCGCCCGCTCGGCCGCGAGGTCCACGGTCTCGACCTTGTGGCCGATCACCCGCGCCACGCCGTCCAGCGCCAGCGCGCCTCCCCGCACCCGGAAAGCGGTGCACCACGCCGGCTCGACCACGCCCTCGTCGTCGAGCTTCATCGCGCCCGCGGCGCCGGAGACCTCGACCTGCCGCAGGCGCGCCTTGACGGCGGAGCGGAGCTGCGCGCGGTCGGGCACCTCGGCGGTGGCCCAGGCCTCGACCAGCAGGCGCGCCGCGTCGTAGGCGTTCAGCGCCACGGTCGCCGGCTCGGTCCGGTGCTCGCTCCGCCAGCGCTGGACCACCTGCTCGTCGACGGCGGGGCGGTCCTGGCTGGTGACCAGCGCGCCCTCGCCGGGCTCGCCGGCGGCGGCGACGAAGCGGGGGTCGTAGAGCCCCACGCCCAGGAACTGCGCGTCGCCGCCGAGCTGGCGCAGCGCCCGCAGCAGGTTCCCGCCGCTGGCCGGGCTGCCCGTGTAGACGATCCAGTCCGGCCCGGCGGCCCGCACCCGCGAGGCCTCGTTCGCCATCAGCCGCGGGTCGATGACCCGGATGCCCTGGCTGCGGCCGCCCAGGACGCGCTCGGCGGCGTTGGAGACGTTCGTCGACTCCGCGGTGCCGTCGTGCACGATCAACGTCCGGCCCCGGCCGAGGAAGGCCGAGGCGCAGCGCACGTGCCGGTCGGCGCCGGCCAGCACCCGGGGCACGTCGGGCACCGTGGCCGGCGCCGCCATGACGACCGCCAGGTCGGTGGCCGCCCACCCGCCCGCCCAGCGCTCGGCCCCCACCTCGGTGACGTGGGCGACCACCCCGACCACCCGCTCGTCGGCCAGCGCCTGGGGCACCGGGTCGCCCTGCTGCTCGTCGATGGCGACCACCTGCAGGCCCGGCGGCACCGCCAGGCGCACGCCGTCCAGCG
The DNA here is from genome assembly GCA_023150805.1 of Myxococcota bacterium. GTDB lineage: Bacteria > Myxococcota_A > UBA796 > UBA796 > UBA2385 > UBA2385. The sequence goes on from JAKLKF010000027.1 coordinate 4,060, forward strand.
CGAGCTGCCCCAGCGCGGCGCTGGGGCCGGTCAGCGGCACGCTCACCGCGATCGCGCGCCCCTCCGGTCCGGTCGGGGCCGGGTCCTCCAGCGCGGCCAGGGCCGGGTCGATCTGCGGGGGCGGCGGTTCCTCGCCGCAGCCGAGCAGGGCGAGGGAGACCAGCGACAGGGAGGCGAACATCGTCACCGCCCCACTGTCTCACAGCGGAGGGGCAGCGGTCTGCCCCCGCGGCCCGTTACGCTGCCCCCGCCGAGGAGCGCGCTTGTCCCCGATCCCCACGACCTCCCCGCGCGCGCTGGCGCCGCCCCTGTTCCTGCTGGCGCTGGTCCTGGCGCCGCCCCTGTGGTCCCACGCCCGCGCCGACGCGCGGCCCGCCCCACCCGCGGACCTCGACCCGCTGCACGCCGCGGTGCAGGCGGAGCTGCTGCGCTCCTGGGAGCTGCTCCAGGCCCAGCCCGAGCCCGCCTACTGGCTGCAGCTCGCCGTCGTGGACCGGGTCACCTGGACCGTCCAGGCCACCCACGGCGCCGCGGGCACCTGGACCGAGGACCACGCGCGGCTGGGCGACGTCGACCTTCGCGTGGGCAGCCCCGAGCTGGACAACACCCACAAGATCCGCGACGCCGGCTGGTTCAGCGAGGAGGAGCGGGCGCGGGTCGACCTGCCCCTGCAGGACCAGCCCACCGCGCTGCGCCTGGGGCTGTGGCGGGCCGTCGACGACAGCTACCGCGCCGCGGTGCGCCAGCTCATCAAGGTGCGGGCCAACGACGCCGTCAAGGTCGCGGCCGAGGACGAGAGCCCCGACTTCAGCGCGGCGCCGGTCACGGTCGACCTGCGCCCCTCCCCGCCCCTGGTCCTGGACGGCGAGGAGTGGACCGACCGCGTCCGCCAGGTGAGCGCCGTCTTCCTGGAGTACCCCGAGGTCCACGACTCCAACGTGAGCTTCCGCGCGGTCGACGAGGTGCAGCACACCCTCTCCAGCGAGGGGACCCGGCTGCGCTTCCCTCGCCGGCACCTGCGGGTCGCCGTCTCGGCCTCGACCACGGCCGAGGACGGAATGCAGCTCGAGGTCTACGACTATGTCGACGCGGCCTCGCCCGACGGCCTGCCGGACGCGGAGACCCTGACCCGGATGGCCCACGGCGTCGCCCGCCGCGTGACCGCCCTGCGGCACGCCCCCCTGGTCGACCCCTACGTCGGGCCGGCCATCCTGCGCGGGCGCGCCGCCGCCGTCTTCTTCCACGAGGTGCTCGGCCACCGCGTCGAGGGGCACCGCCAGAAGGACGAGGACGAGGGCCAGACCTTCACGGACAAGGTCGGCCAGCCCGTGCTGCCCGACTTCCTCGACGTCGACGACGACCCCACGCGGGCGCGGTGGGGCGACACCGACCTCAACGGCCACTACCCCTACGACGACGAGGGCGTGGCCTCCGAGCCGGTCAGCGTCGTCGACGACGGCGTGCTGCGGGGCTTCCTGATGAGCCGCTCGCCCATCGAGGGCTTCGGCCGCAGCAACGGCCACGGCCGCCGCCAGCCGGGGGCCGCGCCGGTCGCGCGCCAGGGCAACCTGCTGGTCCAGGCCCGCCGGACCGTGAGCTACGACCAGCTCCGCGCGCGGCTGGTCGACCTGGTCCGGGCCCAGGGAAAGCCCTTCGGGCTGATCTTCGACGACATCACCGGCGGCTTCACCTTCACCGGCCGGGTGACCCCCAACGCCTTCAACGTGCAGCCGGTCACGGTCTGGAAGGTCTTCCCCGACGGCCGCCCCGACGAGCTGGTGCGGGGGGTGGACCTGATCGGCACGCCGCTGACCACCTTCCAGCGCATCCTGGCCGCCAGCGACCAGAGCGACGTCTTCAACGGCTCCTGCGGCGCCGAGAGCGGCTGGGTGCCGGTGACCGCGGTCGCCCCCGACCTGCTCATCCAGGAGGTCGAGGTCCAGCGCAAGGAGAAGGCCCACGACCGGCCCCCCCTGCTGCCTCCGCCCGGCCCCGCCTCGTCGACCCCGCGGGAGGGCACTTGATGCGCCGCCTCCACCTGCCGGCCCGCGTGCTGTGGCTGGCCCTGCTCTCGCCCCTGCCGGTCGCCCGCGCCGCCGCGCCCGCCCCTCCGCCGCTGATGCAGGCGCTGGAGGCCGAGCTGGCCCGGACGGCAGAGCTGCGCCTGCCCGACGCCCCGCCGCCCTACCTGGTCTCCTACGAGGTGCTCGACGGCGAGGTCGCCACCGCCGAGGCCCTGTTCGGCGCGCTCAGCTCCACCGACGACGGCCCCTACCGGATGCTGCGCGTCGACGTGCGCGTCGGCGACTACGCGCTGGACAGCGGCAACTTCGAGGGCAACTTCGGGGACCGCAGCGGCACGCGCATGCGCCTGTTGCCCGACGAGGACGAGGTGCTGGCCCTGCGGCGCGAGCTGTGGCTGGCGACCGACGAGGCCTACAAGGGCGCCACCGAGCAGCTCTCCAGCAAGCTGGCCGCCCGCGAGGGCAGCGTGCGCGAGCTCGGGCCCGACCTGCTGCGCGTGCCGCCCCTGGTCACCGAGCCGGCCCTGCGGCCCGCCGTGCCCGTCGAGCCGCTGGAGGCGCTGGTCCAGGCGCTCTCCGCCCGGCTGCAGGGCCAGGGGCTGGAGGAGGGGCGGGCGGTCGCCCGGAGCTGGCAGGGCGTGCGGGTGCTGGCCTCGACCGAGGGGCACCGGGCCTGGCTGCCGACCGGCTTCGCCGTGCTGCGCGTCGAGGCCGCCACCCGCGCCGCCGACGGCGCCCTGCTGCGGGACGCGGTCTCCTGGGTCGTGCCGACCCCCGCCCAGCTCCCGCCGATGGCCGAGCTGGAGGCCGAGGTCGACCAGATGGTGGCCTGGCTCCAGGGGCTGCGGCAGGCGCCGGTCGAAGAGGACTACCTGGGTCCCGTGCTCTTCGAGGGGCCGGCCGCCATGGAGGTCTTCCGCCAGCTCCTGGCGCCCGAGCTGGCCGGGACCCCCGCGCCCGAGCGGCCCCCCGAGGGCTTCGCCGACGGAGAGCAGGTGCCCACCGCGCGGATCGGGCGTCGCCTGCTGCCCGAGGGCTGGACGGTGGTCGACGACCCGGTCGCGGCCCGGGAGCAGGGGCTGGCGGGCGGCTACGACCACGACTTCGAGGGCGTCGCCGCCGAGCGGGTCGAGCTGGTGCAGGACGGCGTGGTGCGCCGGCTGCTGATGAGCCGCGTGCCGCGCGAGGGGATGGACCGCAGCACGGGGCACGGCCGGTCGCTGGGCGCCGACCGGCGGGTGGCGATGACCGCCGCCGTCACGGTGCAGCCGGCCCGCCCGCGCAGCCCGTCCCGGCTGGAGCGCAAGGGCCTGGCGCTGGCCCGCCAGACCGTCCAGCCCTACCTGCTGGTGGTGGAGCGCCTGGAGCCCCCGGCCCTGGCAGAGGACTTCCGGGTCGCCTTCTCGGGCGAGGCGCCCCTGCCCGGGCTCACCCGGCCCACGCGGGCCTGGCGGCTGTACCCCGACGGGCGCCGCGAGCCGGTGCGGGGCCTGTCCTTCGTCGGCGTCGACCGGCGGGTCCTGCGGGACGTGGTCCTGGCTGGCCGGGTCCAGGAGCCCCGCTCCGAACTGGACGCCGAGCCGGGGCCCCAGCGCTTCGGCATCGGCGTGGTCGGGGGGCTGCCGGTCACCTGGTCGGTCCCGCCGGTCCTGGTGGGCGAGCTGGAGCTGCACGGCGCCGGGGGCCGCGAGCAGCGGGTCCTGCCGCCGCCGGAGATCGGCCTGGCGGGGCCGGTGCGAACCGACTGAAATACCCCGATCACAGGAGCGGATTGTCGCAACATCTGGGGACGCGAGGTCGATAGATCTTTCGTGACGAGTCCACCTTTCCGGCTCGCCACGCCCGAACCCTCCGTGGCCATCCCGAGGTCCCCATGACTGCCGCTGCCGCCCTGGCTTCGCTCCCGGCCTTTCGCGCCTGCGCCACCCAGGACATCGAGCGCTTCGTGAAGCTGGCGCCGCCCGTGCGGTTCCACGGACAGTCGGTGCTGATCCGCCAGGGCGAGCCGGCGCAGGGCGCATTCCTGGTCCTCTCGGGTCGCTGTCGGGCCGAGGTCCAGCGCGGCGACGAGCGCGTCGTGGTCGGACACGTCCAGGCGGGCGAGGTGGTCGGCGAGCTGGGTCTGTTCACCTCCGCGGCGCGACGCAGCGCCACCGTGATTGCCGAGGAGGACGTGCAGGCCCTGCTGCTGACCCAGGATCTCTTCGACCGGCCGCACGCCCTGCCCGTGCTGTCGGTCATCGAGCGGCGCGCCCTGGCCACCATGGCCGAGCGGGTGCGACGCAGCAGCCAGGCCACGCGCCGGCGCCGGCCCCGCCCGGCCGCGCCGGCCGCCCACACGGGCAAGGACTGGTTGGCGGGGCTGATGGGCGCGCTCCAGCGCCTCACCGGGGGGTAGAGAGAGATGGAGTCGGATTCCATGCGGCGGGTCGCCGCCGCGCTGATCCTGTCCCACCGCGCCCTGGGCGTGGACGAGGACGCCCTGGTCCAGGTCCTCGGGCGCATGCGGCTGCGCAAGGAGGAGGGGGGGGCCACCCTGTACGAGGAGGGCGCGCGCTCGGAGACGGTGGACTTCCTGCTGCAGGGGCGGGTGCGGGTCGTCGCCGGCGGCGAGAGCCAGGAGCTGACCCGCCTGGAGGCCCCCGCGGTCGTGGGCCACCTGGGGGTGCTCACCGGCCTGCCGCGCAGCGCCACCGTGGTCACCGACGGGCCCGCGGTCATCGGCCGCCTGGAGTTCCGGGAGATCTGGAGCCTGGTGGGCGGGGAGGCAGCGGCCGGGCAGGCGCTCCGGCGGTTGCTGCTCGCCAGCCTGGCGCAGCTCGAGGGCCAGGCCAACGCCGCCCTGGGTGCGCTGCTGCCCGCGCCGCCGGAGGACAAGGACCGGCCCGCCGGGACGGTGGCGGCGCCGATCGGCGGCCCCCGGCCGACGCCGAGACCGCGGGATCCGCTCGCCGAGCTGGCTGCGCACTTCGACGCCGACCTGCTCGCCCAGGCCGATCGGGTCGAGGTCGTAGAGACCGAGGCCACCCGGCGGGAGCGCTACCGCCGCTGAGGTCCTGCCGCGGCGCCCGGCCGCGTCACCCGCGCCACCACCGCCTCCCAGGCCGAGAAGGGCAGCAGCCAGCGGAAGAGCAGGCGCAGCGTCGCGCTGAAGCCCAGCGGGTGCCGCAGGCGGGGTGCTGGCGCCTCCACCAGGTCGGCGATCCGCGTGGCCACCTGGGCCGGATCCCCCAGGCGTTCGTGGACGCGCGCCTCCAGCTCCTCGCCCCGCCGCACCCAGGGCTGGTAGGGGCTGTCCGGCTCGTGCATCCGGCGGCAGACGGCGCGGTTGCGCTCCATGATGTCGGTGGCGTAGGGCCCCGGCTCGACCAGGGTCACGCGGACGCCGAAGGGGCGCAGCTCGTGGCGCAGGGCCTCGGTCATGCCCTCCAGCGCGTGCTTGCTGGCCGCGTACAGGCCGAGACCCGGCAGGGCGATGCGACCGGCGACGCTGCTGACGTTGCAGACCGCGCCCCGGCTGGCGCGCAGGTGGGGCAGGGCCAGCGTGGTCAGGGCCCAGACCGACACGACGTTGACCTCCAGCACGCGGCGCACCTCGTCCAGCTCGAGCTGCTCCTGGAAGCCGCCGAGCGCGATCCCGGCGTTGTTGACCAGCGCGTCCAGGCGCCCCTGCTCGGCCAGGATCCGCTCGATGGCGCGGCGCCGGTCGTCCGGCGAGGTGACGTCGAGCTGGACGGGGTGGACGGGCAGGCCCCCGGCCGCCTGCAGCAGCGGGCCCGCGGTGTCGAGGTCGCGCAGCCCGGCGTAGACCACGTGGCCGCGGCGGGCCAGCTCGACCGCGGCCAGCAGGCCGAAGCCCGACCGGCAGCCGGTCACCAGGACCACCCGCGCGGGGACCGGCACGAGGGCTACTCCAGGGCCTTCAACGCGCTGTCGGCGGCCCTTTCGGCCCGCAGCAGCAGCTCCTGGGCCGAGGTGGGGGTCGCCTCGGCGGGCGCAGGGGGCGGCGCCTCGATCACCAGCCGGGCCATGACCGGCAGGTGGTCGGAGATGTCGTGGTGCTGGGCGAGCACCCGCGCCTCCTCCACCCGCAGCGGGCCGCCGTAGAAGAAGTAGTCGATCTTGCGGTCGGGCGCGGTGGTGCCGAAGGGCAGGTAGGTGCGGTTCGCCGGGTCGAGCTGGTCGCCCAGCGCCTCCTTCTGCGCAGGCAGCAGCGCCTCGATCGGGTTGTCCTGGTCGGCGTACAGGTCGCGCTCCACCTGGAGCTGGTCCTTGTCGAAGCCCGGCGGCAGCAGGTTGAAGTCGCCGACCAGGATCCAGGGCTGGCCCGGGGGCCGCTCGGCGATCCACTGCTGGAGCAGGGCCACCTGCTTCTGCATGGTCCCGTCGCCGAAGCTGAAGGCCGACAGGTGGGTGTTGGCGATGGCCAGGGGATGGTCCCAGCCCTGCACCGGCACCTCGCTGACCAGGACCGCACGCTTGAGGTTGAAGATCCGGCGGTAGCGCGGCTCGGCCAGCAGGGGCAGGGCCAGCCGGCTGGCGTGCAGCATCGGGCCCCGCGCCAGGTTGGCCAGCTCCATGTCGACCCGGCCCAGGAACTGGTGGTTCGGCGTCGGGACGAAGGGGCTCTTGTGGTAGGGCGTCGCCGCCGTGCAGGTGGCGCCGGCCGCCTCGACGAAGGCGGGGAGCTGGTCGATGCGCCCGGTGCGGGTGCTGTCGCGGTCGACCTCCTGCAGCAGGGCCAGATCGGGGTCGACCTCGCGGATCACGCGCTGGATCGCGGCCACGGTCCAGGCCACGTCCTCGGGGGGGACGTGCACCGCCTGGCCCCCGTCGTAGAAGAAGCGGTGCTTGCGGCTGGCCCCGTACTGGAGGTTCCAGCTCAGGACCGTGAAGGGCTGCCCGGAGACCAGGCCGTCGGCCCGTCCCTGGCAGTCCACCTCGACCGTCTCGACCGGGGCCGGGTCGTGCTCGGTGGCGAGGAAGAAGCCCACCGTGCCGCCCAGGGCGACGAGCAGGAGGAGGACCAGGGCCAGCAGGAGCTTCAGGGCGGTCTTCATGGGCGCGGATGGTAGCCCAGGGCGGCCACCCCCGGCGGGCGGGTCGATCGGTCAGCGCAGGCGCGCGTCCATGGCCTCGACCTCGTAGCCATCCTCGGGCTCCTCGGGGTCGACCGGCTCGCCCTCCTCGTCGATGGGCTGCTCGGGGGTGACGGCGCTGACGTCGTAGTCGCCGGTGCGGCTGGCCGTGTAGTCGGTCTCCAGGCGGATCGCGACCCCGACCCCGTCGCCCAGGTCGCAGCCGCCGGCCCACTCGTAGGTGATGACGCCCTCCTCGATGGCGCCGCCGTCCGGGGAGAAGCGGCCGGTGACCGTGCCGACGCCGATGGCGGCGCACAGCTCGTTGGCGCCCACCTGCAGGCCCGAGAGCATCGCGAAGCTGCGGTCGTCCTGCATGGTGCCGCCCATGCGCTGGCCGGGCACGCCGCGCTCCAGGTCCAGGTTCACGAAGTTCAGGAGCTTGTAGTCGGGGCCCCAGGGCTGGTCGACGGCCGCCTCCCGCCAGTAGGACTCGCTGGGACAGAGGGTGCCCTCTTCGCCGCAGAGCGCCGAGACCTGGAAGATCTCGCCGTTGTACTCGACCTGGGCCTCCTGCCCCGGCGTGACCTCGGCCACCAGCTCGTCGTTGATGTAGATGCGCATGTTGTCGGCGTAGGACACCGCGAAGTTGCCCATCACCTCGATGGGCTCGGCCAGCTCGCAGGCCGACAGGCCCAGCACGGCCGGCAGGGCCAGGCGGGCCAGGGGGGAGCGGGCGGGGCGGGTCGTCAGGGTCGGGTTCATGGGGTTCCTCCTGCCCTGTTGGCAGGCTGGCCCGGTCCGCGCTTCGTGCGCCGCCCTCAGCCCGGCACGGGCAGCCCCAGCGCCTCCAGCACCGCCTGGAGCATGTGCTCGGCCGAGGCCGGCTTGCACAGCCGCCCCTGGCAACGCCCCCCGCAGGCATCCAGCAGGGCCTGCTCGCCGCTGGCCGTGTGCAGCAGCACCCGGGGCGGGTCGCGCAGCCGGTCCAGCTCGTCGAGCAGCCACAGGCCACCCAGGTGGTCCAGGTGCGCCTCGAAGCGCCGCGCCCGTGGGCCCAGGACATGGGTGGGGTGCTCGCCCAGCGGCATGAACAGATCCATGATCACCAGGTCGACCGGCCCGGACTGCACCTGCTCCAGCGCCTGCTGCACGCTTGCGGCGAAGCAGACCTCGGCGTCGAGCACGGTGCGCAGCAGGCCGGTCACCACCTGGGCGTGGGCCGCCTCGTCGTCGACGAAGAGCAGCCGCACCCTACTCGTCCGCCGCGGGCGCCCAGCCCTCCCAGGTGGCGGCGCCGCCCTGCGCCAGCGTCACCTGGTAGTTCGCGGGCATGTCTGTCCAGTTGTCCACCGCGCCGCCCGGCCAGGTGACGGTCACCTCCTCGGCCGCGCAGGCCGCGTCCAGCCCGACGTGCAGCACCGTGTCGTGCTGCATCCCGAAGTGGCCGTAGCCGCCTCCCACCTCGTAGGTCTGGGTCAGCCCGCCGGCCGTCACCTGGACGGTCGCGCCGATGCCCGCGCGGTTGCTGCCCTCGCCCTGCAGCTTCACCCGCAGCGTGTTGCCCGGGCCCAGCCGGTTCTCGTAGAGGTGCACCTCGTGGCTCTCCCAGGGCGTGCCGCTGCGCGCGGTCGAGCTGCCCGTCACCAGGTCCAGGTCGCCGTCGCGGTCGAAGTCGGCGATGGCGATGCCCGCCGGCCAGGGGTGGTCCAGGCCCCAGGCCTCCGCGACGTCCTCGAACACACCGGCGGCGACCTGGCGCCAGACGAACATCCGCGTGTCGGGGTAGTCGCTGCTGGCCAGCACGATGTCCTTCCAGCCGTCCGCGTCCAGGTCGGCGAAGGCGACGTACAGGTCGCCGGCGTTCCAGTCGGCCGTCTCCCACTCCCGCTCCATCCCGGCCGCGGCCAGCCCCGGCCGGGTGAACACACCTGTGCCGTCGTTGAGCAGCAGCTCGCTGGGGTCGCTGCTCAGGCCGATGTGCCAGTGGACGATCTCGGCGCTGATGAGATCGTTGTCCCCGTCGTTGTCCACGTCGCCGCAGGCGGTGGTGAAGGAGTTGCCGGCCAGGCGGGTCCACTGGTCGTCGAAGCCGGGGGTCCAGTAGGTCTGGAAGGTCTCGCAGCCGCTGAGCATGGGGCTGCCGGGGTCGGGGTCGCAGGGACCGTTGTAGGCGCACCAGCAGGCGTAGTACTGGTTGTCGGAGTAGTCCAGGTTGTCATCCGACGAGAAGCCGCTCTGGAGCGAGGTGTCGACGAAGCTGCCGTCGCCCTGGTTCATCCACTGCTGGTTGGGCGAGCGCCCGTAGTTGCTGGCCAGCAGGTCCGGCAGCGCGTCTCCGTCCAGGTCGCAGGTGGTCGCTCCATACGCGGGGCGCCGTGCGATGCCGTCCACCCAGTCGCTGGTCTCGCTCCCGCGCTCCATCTCCAGGCCGGCGTCCTCGGTGACCTCGTCGAAGGTCCCGTCTCCCCGGCCCAGGTACAGCCGGTCCTGCTCACCGTACAGGTAGCCGTACTGCTCGTACCAGCCCGTCACCCACAGGTCGAGGTCGCCGTCGGCGTCGACGTCCGCGAAGGAGGCGCCGGAGGTGGCGAAGCCGTCGTCGACGGTCGTGTCGCTCTGCTCGGCCAGGGTGAAGCGGCCGCTGCCGTCGTTGAGCAGGATCTCGGTGCGGTCGCCGGGGTCGGCGCCCTCGTTGTTCCGGTCGTGGTAGGCGCCGGCGAAGGCGTCCAGATCACCGTCGTTGTCGACGTCTCCGAAGACATGGATCTGGCTGGCGCGCCCCCCGTCGCCCTCGCGCGGCGTGAACAGACCGCTCTCCTCGGTCTGGTCCTGGAAGGTGCGGCCCCCGGCGCCGTCGTCGACGTTCATGAGCACCCAGTGGTAGCGCACACCCTCCTCGAAGTCGTCGCGGGCGAAGGGCGCGCCCTCGTTGACGACCAGGTCGGGGTAGCCGTCCCCGTCGAGGTCGGCCGCCGACATCTTGACCCCGCGCACGTCGGCCAGGCCCCAGTCGTCGGTCTGCTTCTCGAAGGCCTTGCCGAGGGTCCAGGCGCTGCTGTCGTGGCAGTCCTGGGGGGGCCGCGCGTCGGGGGCCGGGTCGTCCTTGCAGGAGGCGAGCAGGAGGACGAGGCTGGACAGGGCGGCGAGCATGGCGGACTCCGACGAGGAGGGGCCATGGTAGCGCGAGGAGGAGGCAGCGGTCAGTCGGCGTAGGGCAGGGCGCGCAGGCGGGTGTCCAGGTCCCAGGAGGGGTCCTGCTGCGGGTCGTGACAGGAGGTGCAGATGCCCTCCAGCACGCAGACCGGGCAGGTGTCGCCGAGCCGCACGATGGTCTCGGCGCGCGGGTCGGCCAGGTGCGCCCCGCCGGGGCCGTGGCAGGCCTCGCAGCCCACCCCCTCGTCGGTGCGGAGCTGGTCCAGGCGCGTCGGCTCGGACGACAGCCCGCCGTAGGCCGCCGCGGTGGCGTGGCACCGCGCGCACTCGACCCGGCCGGCGTCCGCGCCCAGGGTCTTCATGGCGGCGGCGTGGGGATCCCGGGCCCAGGCCTTGTGCTCGGCCTTGTGGCACTGCTTGCAGGCGGCGGCCCCGACCGTGGGCCCCTCGGGCAGGGCCAGCATCGGCCGGGCGGCGGTGCCGTCGGCCAGCGCGTCCAGCCGGGCGCGCAGGGTCTCGTCGTCCATGCCCACGGCGGCGTAGTGGTCGATGAAGGGCATCGCCTTCTCCACCGTGAAGGCGATGCTGTGCTCTTCATCGTGGCAGCCGGCGCAGGAGGCGGTGGCCTCGCCGCCTCCGGCGGTGGCCTCGCCCCCGTCGGCGGTCGCGGCCGGGTCCCCGTCGTGGGGGCCGGCGGGCCCGTGGCAGGCCTCGCAGCCCACGTCGGTGTGCGGCGAGCTGTGGTCGCCCACCTCGAAGCCGCCCAGGGCCGGGTCTCGCGCCTGGAGCGTGCCGAAGCCGCCGCTGCCCATGCCGGCGACGTGGCAGCCCACGCACTGCAGGTCCTCGGCCTGGTCGCGGGCGTACAGGGTCATGTAGGCGCCGGCGTGGTGGGTGATGGCCCAGCTCGTCGCCTCGTCGCCGTGGCAGGTCGCGCAGGCGCGCACGCCCTGGTAGCCGCGGAAGTCGCGGAAGGGGTCGGGCGGCAGGGGCTGGCCGTCGGCGCCGAGCCGGTGGCCCAGCGCGTTGCGCCGCATCGCGATGACCGGCGCCGTGCCGCGGGCGTAGGGCAGGAAGGCCTCGGTGACGGTGAGCACGGTGCTGCCGGGAGCGGTGGCCTCGCCGCTGGTCGCGACGGTCCCCGGCGGCGCGGGCTGCACCAGGTACAGGCTGGGCGTGCTGCGTGCGCCGGTCGCGCGGGCGAAGGCGCGGTCGGTGTCGACGAGGAGCGGGAAGGAGATCTGGAAGGTGGCGCGGAACTCCTCGAGGGCCTCGGGCGTGGTCTGCCCGGTCGCCACGCCCAGGAAGGCCAGGTCGGGCTGGAGGGCAGCCAGCGCGTTCAGCTCGGGCATGGCGTGGCGGCAGTGCGGGCAGGTCGGCCCGAAGTACAGGATGGCGGTCGGCCCCTGGACCCGGGCGGCGACGGCGTCGGGGAAGGCGACCTGGACGGGCTCGATCGGGGAGAGGGCGGGGCCGGTGTTGCCGGCGACCACCCCCGGCGACCAGCTCCACCGTTCCTGCGCCGAGGGCGTGGCCGGCGCCGAGGCCGGCGGGCCCGGGTCCTGGGCCTGGCCCGGGAGCGGGCGCCCGGCGAGGAGCGAGACCAGGGCGAGCAGCGCCGCGGAGAGGAGCGCCGCCAGCGGGAGCGAGAGGTGCTTGGGGGCAGGCATGGCCGGGCGCCTATCCCCTCGTCGGGGGCGCGGACGTGGCATCATCCGGGCCGGAGGTGCGATGCGGCGAGAGCTGGACTGGGACGAGCGCGGCGCCCTGTGCCGCACGGCCCTCGACTTCCTGCGCTTCCTGGTCGGGCGCTGGGAGGGCCAGGGCCACAGCCACGGGCAGGCCGTGCGCGCCCGGCTGGAGGGGCGGCTGCGCTGCGGCGACACGATCCTCCAGCTCGAGGAGAGCCTGTGGGACGCCGACGGCGCCCTGGTGCACGAGGACATCGCGCTGATCCGCCTGGACCCCGACGCCGAGCTGGTGCGTGTCACCCACATGATGGCGCACGCCTGGGTCAGCGAGCAGCTCGTGCGGCCCTTCGACGGCGGCCCGGGCTGTTTCTGGTACGCCGGGCCCTTCAGCCCGCGCGCCGAGCTGCGGCCGGACGGCCCCGACGCGCTGGACGTGGTGGTGCGCGTGCCCGAGCAGCCCGAGCCCGACACGGCCCTGCGGTACCGGCGTGCCTGAGCCGGCCCCCCCCGACCTGCTGCGATGCGCGCTGCCGGCGCCCGACCCCGACCTGGCGGCGGCGGCGCGGCGGCCCTTCCTCGCCGACCACGCGGTGCAGGCCCTGGCGGCCGGTCGGGAGCAGCCGCGCGCCGCGGCGGCGGCCATGGCGGCGTGGTTCCGGCGGACCCGCCGCCTGGGCAGCCGCGACCGGCGCCTGGTCGGCGAGATCGCCTACGGGGTGGTCCGGCAGGAGGGGCTGCTCGCCCGCCTGGGCGCGACCGACGACGCGGCGCGGGTGGCCCGGTGGGCGGATCTCTGCGAGGGGCACCGCCTCCCGGAGCTGGAGCGCCGCGGTCCCCGGGCCGACTACGCGACGGCGCTGTCGCTGCCCGAGGAGGTCGCCGGCGAGTGGCTCTCGGTCCTGGGCCCCGAGCAGGCCGCGGCCCTGGGGCAGGCCCTGGCCCAGCGCGCGCCGGTCTACCTGCGCGTGGACGCCGCCTGGGGCAGCCGGGAGATGGCGCGGCGGTCCCTGGCGCTCGACGGCGTGCTGGCCGTGGACGCGCCGGGCCCCTGGGCCCTGGAGCTGCGGGAGCGCGCCGACGTGAGCACGACCCACGCCTACCTGGACGGCGGCTTCGAGGTCCAGGACCTGTCCAGCCAGGCGCTGGTGGCCGCGATCCACGCCGCGCACCCGCTCGCCGCCGCCACCGTGCTCGACCGCTGCGCCGGCGCGGGGGGCAAGAGCCTGGCCATGGCCGCGCTGGGCGCCCGGGTGCAGGCCACCGACCTCCGCCCCGCCGCCCTGCACGAGCTGGCCCGGCGCGCCGCGCGCGCCCACCACCGCATCGCCCTGGGGGAGCCGGGCCAGGGCTACGACGTCGTGCTGGTCGACGCCCCCTGCACCGGCACCGGCCGCCTGCGGCGCGAGCCGACCCTGCGCTGGGACCTGGAGCCGGCGCGGTACCTGGCCGTCCAGGCCACGTTGCTGGCCGACGGCGCCGCCCGGGTGCGCCCTGGCGGCCTGCTGGCCTACGCGACCTGCTCGCTGCTGGCCGCCGAGAACGACCCGCCCGCGCCGGCCGGCTTCGAGCTGCTGGAGGCCGTGGTGCGCTGGCCGCACCGCGATCCTGGGGACGGCTTCGGGTGGAGGCTGTGGCGACGGGCCTGAGACGGGGAGGGCAGGAGCGCAGGCCGGACCCCGGCCGCGAGGGATGATGACGAGTTGCCTGACACCCTGTGCCTGACACCCTGTGCCTGACACCCCCTCCCTGACACCCTGTGCCTGACACCCCCTCCCTGACACCCTCTGCCCGGGTCCAACATGCCCACCTCCCGCCGCGCGCCGCTCGCCCTGGCCGTCGCGGTGCTCGGCGCGACGGCGCTGCTGCTCTCGCCCCGACCACGCCCGCCCCTGCAGCTCCGGCCCCCCACACCCGTCGCCGACCCCGAGGCCTGGGTCGCGGCCCGCGTCGCGGAGGGGCAGGCGCTGGGCGTGTGGCCCGTGGCCAGCGAGCGGCTGGTCCGCCACCACGCCGGCAGGGCGCCGGTGGCCTTCCTCTACGTGCACGGCTTCGGCGCGACCCGGGCCGAGGGGGAGCAGGTGGTGGACACCCTGGCCGCGGAGTGGGGCGCCAACGCGCTCTACCTGCGCCTGCCGGGCCATGGCATCGACGCGGACGCGCACGCCGCCGCCCGGCCGCAGGACTGGGTCGACGCGGTCGGCGCGGCCCTGGACGTGATGCCGGCGCTGGGCGAGCGCACCGTGGTGATCGGCAGCTCGACCGGCGGGCTGCTGTCGACCTGGGCGGCGGCCCGTCGCCCGGAGGACGTCGACGCCCTGGTGCTGACCAGCCCCTTCTTCGCGCTGCGCTCCCGGGCCAGCATGGCGCTGCTCCGCGCCCGCGGCGGGCCCCTGCTGGTGCGGCTGGTCCTGGGGCGCGACCGCTTCGCGGGCTGGACGGAGGACCCCGAGCAGCGCAAGGTCGAGGGCTACGACGAGCGCTGGCTCATCGACCAGCGCAACGCGGCGCTGTTCCACCTGGAGGACCTGCGCGCCGGGATCGCGCGGCCCGAGGTCTTCGCCGCCGTGCACCAGCCGGTCCTGGTGCTGGCCTACCACCGGGACGAGGAGCACCAGGACGACGTCGTGAGCGTCGCGGCGATGCGCGGTGCCTTCGCGGCCATGCCCGGCGCGCAGGCGCACCCGGCCAGTCGCTTCGTGCCCGTCGCCGATGGCAACCACATCCTGACCTCGGCCTGGGTGCGCACGGACAAGCCGGCCGTGCTCGCCGCGATGCGCACCTTCCTCGCGGCCACCGTGGGCCCGCCCGCCGCCGGTGCCCCTACCGGCCCTGGCGGAGCACCCGGCCCTGGCTGAGCGCACGGCCCTGGCTGAGCGCCCTGCGCCCGGCGCGCGCCGGCCCGCTCACCCCTGCCACACCACCATGACGCCGCCTCCCCACGGCACCACCTGCGGGCCCCTCGCCCGCGACCGGAGCGCCGGCGCGTCGCTGCCCCGGTGCTGGACCACCCACACGCCGATCGCGTAGCCCATGGCCGCGCCCCACAGGCTGTCGGACGGGAAGTGCCCGTGGTTGAGCACGTGCATCACGATCAGCCCGCCGACGACGCCGTGTGCGGTCACGGCGACCGGCCAGGGGGGGCGGTACCAGGCCTGGGACGCGCCGAGCATCGAGAAGAGGGTGGCGGCGTGGCCCGAGGGGGTCCCGGCGGGGAACAGGCCGAAGGAGGCCGAAGGTCCGTAGACGATGCCCAGGCCGTCGCCGTCCGAGGGACCCTCCCGGCCGATCAGCAGCTTCATCGACAGGTGGTAGACCTGGGCGACCGCGACCGACTCGACGACGAGCGAGCTGCCCTGGGCCACGTGAGGCCAGCGGAAGAGGTGGGCCGCGCCCCAGGTCCCGGCGGTCCCGGCGGCCAGGACCGGCCAGGCGACCCGCTGGTTCTCCCAGCGCCACAGGTGGGGGATGTGACCGTCCAGGTGCTGGCGCGTCCACTGATCGAAGCGCGCGTCGGGCGAGGGGGTGGTGGGCGCCATCATCAGGCCCACGGGCACCATCACGCCGGCCAGGCCCAGCCAGCCCCGCACGCGCCAGCGGGGCAGCTCGGCGGGGATGGCCACGAAGTCGCCCAGGGTGCGCAGGAAGATGCCCTGCTCGCCGTAGCGCCAGTCCGGGCCCGTGAACAGTCCCGGCGCCTCGGCGGGGCCGTGGGCAGAGGGGGCGGCGGGCGGCGCGGCGTCGGCGGGAGCGCCGCGGGCGGCGGGCCCGAACAGGGCGATCCAGCTGCCCAGGGTGAGCGTCAGCAGGAGGCGGGTGGGGGACCGCGGCACCCGTGCGCCTACAGCGTGAAGGCCAGGATCAGCCCGCTCGACAGCAGCGCGCCGCCCACGATGTCGCCCACCAGCATCCGCGTGCGGTGGGGCTTCACCTCGCTGTCGTAGACCTCGTAGGCCCAGCTCGCCGGGTCGTCGGCGTACTCGACGGGCCACAGCCCGTCCTCGATCTTGGCCTTCCGGTCGGTGAAGTCGAACCAGCCCTGGCGCCCCTGCAGGTACTCCGAGGTGCCCCAGGCCAGGCCCGCCGCGCCGACCCCGGCGATGGTCAGGCCGATCCAGGGCCGGCGCTTGCGGCCGGGGTCCGTCGCCACCGCCGCCACCGGCTCCAGGCTGAAGGCAATCGGCAGGGTCTGGCCGCTCTCGACCACGACCTGGCGCTCCTGGTCGGCGTGCCCGGCCAGGGTGGCCCGCAGCAGGTGCGGCCCGGCCGCCACCTCCAGGCGCTGGGGACCCTCGCCCAGGCGCTGCGCGTCCAGCCAGATGCTGGCCTGCCGGGGGGCCACCTCGACCTGGAGCTCACCGACCCCCAGCTCGTCCAGGGTGACCTGGTGCTCGGTGGTCCGGGCCGCGTCGACCTGGACCTCCATCACCAGGGTCTGGTGGCCCTCCGCGCTCACCTTCAGGCTGTGGACGCCGCAGTCCACCGCCATGGGCAGGCCGGCGATCACCGGCAGGTGAGCGCCGTCCAGCTCGACCTGGGCGTCGGTGGGGCTCAGCTCCAGGCGCAGCATGCCGCCCTGGGCCAGCAGGGCCATGCCGATCACGGCGGTGCCGGACTGCACCACCTCGACCTGCTGGCGGCTGGCGACGCAGTCGCCGCGGACGAGGACCTCGTGAAGGCCGGGCGCCAGGTCGGTCACGGTGGCCGGGGTGCGCAGGCCGGTGTCCCGCCCGTCGATCCAGATGGCGCCGCCGGGGGGGTCGCTGCGCACCTCGACGGCGCCGCCCGCGGCCCAGGCCGAGGCCTGCAGCGCCAGGGCCAGGGCCAGGGCGATCACGGCGCCACCTCGGGGCCGCCGACCACCCGGATGCGGCCGATGGTGCCCAGGCCGGCGTCGAAGCGCGCCTCGCCGTCGGTCCAGGTCAGCGGGGTCACGCCGCTGCTCACGCCCGCCAGCGCCATCCAGGCGGCGGCGAAGTCCTCGGTGCCCGTCTGGGACACCCAGTCCAGCTCGTCGAAGAGCGCAGACGGGATCGTGAAGTCGCCGTCGTCTTCGACGATGCACAGGAAGGCGGTCGTGCCCCCGTCGCCCACGGCGATCACGACGTGGTGCTGGCCGCTGGGGATCCAGGTCACCGTGGGCGCGCTGTACTTCAGCTCGGGGATGGTGTCGGCGGCCAGGTCTGGCCCGGTCACCCGCGGCGCCGCGGGCGTGCGGGCCACCTCGCCCAGCGCCAGGGGCGGGCTCAGGTCGCTGCGCGCAGCCTGCAGCAGGAGGGGCTGGTCGGGCATCGGATCCGGCGCCGCCAGCGCCTGGTAGGCGTACTCCTGCCGGGTGTCGCTCCAGGTCAGGGCCAGCAGCGTGGTACTGTAGCCGAACAGGATCTCCTCGGGGCCCTGGAGGGAGGAGAAGGTGTCGACCGGGTCGCCGCAGGAGTCGAAGGGGATGCCGTAGCGCTGCCAGGGCTCGCTGTCGGTCGGCTGGGTGAAGCGCACCCAGGCGTCGAAGGTGGGGGCGACGCCGGTCCAGGTGGTGGGGTTGCCGATCTCGAGCTGGAGCCAGGTGCCCGTCAGCACGGCCTGCCCTTCCGCGTCCTGCCAGTAGGTCCAGGCGTCGGGCAGGCTGGTGCTGGCGCCGGTCACCTGGACCGACACGTCCACGGGGCCGGCGTCGACCGCCGGCGGGCTGCGGACGACCAGCCGATCCGCGGTCTGGGAGTCGATCGGCGCATCCTGGTCACCGAAGCGGACGACGACGGACGCGTCGAAGGGCCCCCCGACCAGCTCCACGACGGTGTCCCCGCTGGTGGGGCCGTCGGTGGGCAGCAGGTCGTCCAGGCGCAGGACCCCGGTGCCGCCGCCGTCCCCCCCGCCGTCGCTGGTGCCCGCGTCGGTCCCGCCGCCGTCGGCGCTCGAGCCCGAGTCGTCGGCCGCGGGCACCGTGATCGACAGCCGCGGGTAGCAGCCCGCCGAGGCCAGCAGCAGCGGCAGGGCCCGGAGGAGCAGGGCGGTCGGTGGGGACACGGCGGCCTCGACGAGAGCCTGGCCAGTGTAGCGCGTCGGCCGTCGGACCGAGGCGGGCCCGCGGCGCGGGCGCCCGGTCCTTCTAGTCGCAGGCGCCGCCGCCGCCGGTGAAGCGCTCGCGGGCGATGGCGTGGGCGGCGACGTCGTCGGGGTCCAGGCGCATGGGCACGGTGTCGTTGGCCAGCCACAGCGCGGCCTGGTCGGCGAACCACTCGCTGTCGGTCAGCGCCGACTGGCCGCCGGGCAGGACGTTGCGGCCGCTGACGAAGCCCTCGGGGCCGAGCTCGATGACCATGCGGAAGACCGGGCCCGAGCCGTGGGTGAAGTCCTGGCCCCAGCCGCTGTTGGCGGCGTCGACGGCCTCGTTGTCGCCCGGCCGGGGGAACCACTCCAGCCCCTCGGTGCCGGCCTCGCCCGACAGCGGCAGCACGTCGGTGTTGATGCTGAAGGCGTCGGTGATGAAGCTGAACTCGTCGCCGTCCAGGAAGTCGGCCAGCACGCTCTCGAAGCGGGTCTGGTGGCGCAGGCCCCACTTGTACTGCTCCATGTCGTCGGTGCCGAAGCCGCTGCCGCGCAGGTCGTCGTCGGGCGGGCTCTCCAGGAAGGCCAGGGCCTCCAGGGCGGCCGACAGCGCCACCTCCTGGCTGGTCTCGACCTCGTCGGTGCCCAGCACGTCGAAGAAGGCGCTCTCGCCCGTCTCCTCGTTCCAGCTCGCCAGCCCGCCGGGGTTGCCCTCGCCCCGGCCCGCCAGGAACATCGTGAGCGCCCGCACCTTGCCCGCCGTGCTGCCCGGCCGCCAGACGCCGGGCAGGCCCTCGTCGCCGAAGACGTTGTCGGCCCAGTAGCCCAGCCAGGCGTTGAACAGGGTGGTGGCGATGCTGTCCTGCACCTGGTCGGCCGTGGGCGAGTGGTAGAAGGTCTGCACGCCGCTCTCGGCCTCGAAGCCGCGGTCGGACCAGGCCTGGATGCGCGCCTCCACCTCGTCGAGCGCGGCGGCGTCCTGGGCGTACAGGGCGGCCAGGCGACCCTGGGCGCCGTCGGTGGCCCCCGCCTCGCTGGCGGCGCGGCCGGCCTGGATCGCCTCGACCAGGTGCCAGGAGAACCAGGCGCCCAGCGCGCTCTTGTGGTCGCCCTGCACCCGGGCCATCCAGTCGGCGTCGGCGGTGCCCGTGGCGATGCCCTCGGCCAGCAGGGCCTCGATGCGGGCGGCGCGGAAGGCCTCGTCCCAGGGGCCGCCGATGTACCAGGGCTCGTCGGTGAGATCGTTGTCCAGCGTGATGCCGCCCGGGTCGTTGTTGGCGTTGACGATGAAGCCCTGGGCCGGGTCGACGGCGGCCGGGTACTCGTCGAAGGGCACCAGGCAGCGGTAGGGGTCGCTGTCCCCCTCGACCGGCAGGCCGTCCTGGACCGGGATCTCGAAGCCGCCGTAGATCGTGCCGTCCAGCAGCAGGTTCGGGTCGGCGTCGACCGAGAAGCTGCCGTCGGCCTCGCGCGGCAGGTAGCCGCGGCAGGGCACGGCCTGGTAGCCGGTGTAGAGCACGCTGCCGTTGCGGTCGGCGACGCCCATGTTCTGGCTGTAGGCGACCAGGTGACGGGTCGCCTCGCGGAACTCCTGCACATCGGCGGCGTGGCCGAAGCCGTCGACCGCCAGCAGCATGTTGCCGTCGGAGAAGGCGGCGTAGTCGAAGCTGATGGCGGTGATCACCCCGTCGCCGTCGGTGTCCTGGGGCACGACCCGGGTGCCGGGGAAGGTGAGCACGCGCTCGCCGTCGGCGGGGACGTAGTCCTCTGCCACCTCGACCCCCTCGACGTCGGCCAGCCAGCGGCCGTCGAAGGTGGTGTAGCGGGTCCAGGTGAAGGTCCCACCCTCGCTGCCCAGCAGGGGCACGTCGGCGACGGTGTGGGACTCCTCGTAGGCGACGACGGGCTGCCAGGCACCGTCGAAGAGGGTGGCGGACAGGCCGCCCTCCTCGTCGAGCTGGACCTCCTCGCGGTACCAGTCGGTGATGTCGCCCATGAGCTGGGTCTGGCTCCAGGCGACCTGGCCGTTGGTGCCGACGGCCAGGATGGGCAGGCCGGGTATGCCCAGGCCGACCTGGTGGGTGTCGCCGCCGCCCAGCACGCTGGTGTCCAGGCCGACCTGCCAGAACAGGCTGGGCACCGACAGGGGCAGGTGGCCGTCGCCGGCCAGCAGGGCGGTGCCGCCGGCGCTGGCGCTGCCCGCCACCGCCCAGACGTTGCTGCCCCAGCCGGCCTCCAGGTCGCCGCGGCCCAGCCGGCGCTCGAAGCGCTCCATGCGGGCCTCCAGCCGCGAGAGGAGCGAGGCGGGCAGGGGCTTGCCCAGGCGCGGCACCGAGGCGGGGGCGGCTGGAGGAGGGAGCGAGGCCGCGCTGCCGTTGGTGCCCCAGCCAGCCGAGGAGGTGGCGGCGTTGACGGGCCAGACCTGGGCCCAGATGTCCTGCTCGACGCCGGCCTGGCGCAGCGTGGCCAGGGCCGCGCCGTCGAACAGGCCGGGCAGGGTCGCGGCGGTGCTGGCGCGGCCCACGTCGCCCGTCTCGTAGCCCAGCTCGTAGACCAGGACGGCGGCCATGCCGGTCAGGTCGGCGCGCTCCCACTCGACGAGCAGCGCGGTCGGGTCGCTCTGGCCCAGCATCGGCCCGGCCAGCTCCAGCTCGCTGGGCAGGGGCAGGTCGCCGGCCTTCACGGCGGCGATCCAGGCGTTGACGCCCTCGGCGAAGGCGTCGAGCTGCGCCGCCTGCTCCTCGGTGAGGTTGGAGAGCAGGTTGTCGCCTACCCAGGTCATGCCCGTGGCGCGGCTGTCCATGTCGCTCTGCAGCGCGTCGGCGCCCAGCAGCTCGCTGACCTTTCCGCGGCCCAGGCGGCGCGCCAGGTCCATCTCGAAGTAGCGGTCCCGAGCCTGGACGAAGCCGTGCACCCGCGCCAGGTCCAGGCGGTCGTGGGCGTAGATGTGCGGGACGTTGGCCTCGGTCCGCAGCACCTCGACCTCGCAGGAGAGGCCGGGGATGGCCCACTCCTCGGTGATGGCGACGTCCTGCCAGGGCGGCGGGTCGGCCTGCGGGCCGCTGTCGGTCGGTGAGGACTTGTCGTTGCGGCAGGCGAGCAGGGTGACGAGCAGCAGGGCGTGGGACACGTGGGCTCCGGAGTCAGGAGCGGCAGGGTAGCCCGACAACGCCGGTTCTGGTTAGTCTCGCCGGTGCCGGTCCTCCGGCGGCGCGCGGCGCGCCTCCTCCCCATCTCTCGGGTTCCCCCCGTGCTCCGGCGCGCGGTGGACCCCGGCGGAAGCCATGCAGACCCCGGTCGAAGAGACCCTCGCCTCCATGCCCCGGCAGATGCGCTGGCTGGGAGTGGTGCTGGTGATCCTGGCGGGCATGCTGTCGACCGTGGCCTTCGGGGCGATCTGAGGGGCGGGCGGGTAGGATGCGCGCCCCTGGAGGCGCCGTGTCCCTGCTGCTGATGCTCCTGGCCTGCACGGGCGCCCGGCCCGCGACCGACGACAGCGGCGCCGGCCCCCTCGACGACACCGGCGGCGACGGCGGGGGCACCGGGCCCACCACGAGCTGGATCTGCCCCGGCGCCCGGGTGCTGGAGGGGGACGTCGCGGTGAGCGACGCCGCGGGCCTGGCCGCGCTCGCGGACGTCGCGGTGGTGGAGGGCACGCTGTCGGTGACGGGTGTGGACAGCCTGGCCGGGGGCCTGGACTGCCTGGAGCGGGTGGGCGCCTTCACGCTGACGGGCACGGCGATGGCGGCGCTCGACGGCCTGCCCCACCTCTCCCAGGTCGACGGCGCCTTCGCCGTCCAGGGCAACGCGCTCACCTCCCTGCAGGGCCTGCCGGGCCTGTCGCAGGTGGGGGAGGTCGTGGTCGCCGACGAGCTGGCCTTGACCTCGCTGGCCGGCCTGCCCGTGGACCTGCTGGCGGGCGCCTCGCTGGAGCTGCGGGGGCTGACCGGCCTGGCCGACCTCTCGGACCTGGCGGCGCTGACCGCGGTGGGCGGGGACCTTCGCCTGGTGGGGCTGCCGCAGGTGACCGGGCTGGCCGACCTGGCGGCGCTGTCGACCATCGGCGGCGCCCTGCACATCGAGCGAGGCGCCGTGGCCGACCTCGCGGGCCTGTCGGCGCTCGCCTCGGTGGGGGGCCTGCGGCTGGTCGAGGACGAGGCGCTGGCCACCCTGGACGCCCTGCCGCTCATCGAGGAGCTGGCCGTCCTGGAGCTGCGACAGACCACGCTGCTGGACATCGACGCCCTGCGCTACCTGGAGAAGGTCCAGGGCGACCTGTCCGTCGTGGGCAACCAGGGGCTCTCCGACCTGGGCGCGCTGGACCGGCTGACCGTCGTCGAAGGGGCCCTGCGCGTCACCGACCAGCCCGGCCTGGAGAGCCTGGAGGGCCTGGAGGCGCTGACCCGGATCGACGGCGACCTGGAGCTCGCGCGCAACGCCGACCTGGAGAGCCTGGAGGGGCTGGAGGCGCTGACCCGGGTGGGCGGCACCTTCACCCTGGACGGGAGCCCGTCGCTGTCCAGCCTGGAGGGACTGGACGAGCTGCAGGAGGTCGGCGGCGACGCGGTGGTCCAGCACAACGACGCGCTGTCCAGCCTGGTGGGCGCCGAGCAGTGGCAGACCCTGGTCGGCATGCTGACGATGTGGGACAACGACCTGTGCGCCACGGAGCTGGTCGACTTCGCCTACCGCTTCGGGGACGGGGCCTGCGCCCTGTGTGAGGCGGACCACGCGGGTTGCTGAGGGGGGGGGGCAAACGGACGCCCCGCGCCCTCACCCCCCCTTGACCACCGCCTCGATCGCCCCGATGTGGCCGTGGTCCAGGGCGCCGGAGCGCACGCAGCGGGTGCGGCCCTGCGGGTCGACCAGGACGTGCAGGGGCAGCACGGGGTTGACCTCCAGGCCCATCGACTGGACCCAGGCGGTGGCGTTGGCCCCGTCGACCATGTGCAGGCTGCCGGCCACCTCGGGGTGGCCCTTGGTGAAGGCGGCCAGGACGGCGGCGTCCTCGTCGACCGACAGCAGGCGCAGGTCGACGGCGGCGCCCTGGGCGGCCAGCTTGTCGGGCCACTTCACGATGGTCGGCATCTCGGCCAGGCACGGGGCGCACCAGGTCGCCCAGACGTTGACCCAGGTCCAGCGGCCGGTGGTCTGCGGCGCCTCGCCGTGCAGCGGGGGCCAGGCGAAGGAGGGGGCGGACTCCGGCGCCGGGAGCGCCTCGCAGAAGGCGTCCAGGTCGACAGGGGCGGCGGGGGCGGCGGCGACCGCGTCGACGCGGGAGAGGGGCGCGGCGGGCGGCGCGGCGCCGTCGTCGCAGGCGAGCAGGGCCAGGAGGAGGGCGGTCACAGGCGGCAGTCGATCCAGGCCATGAAGGCGCTGCGGTTGAGGTCGTCGGTGGTGCAGGCGTCCACGCCGCCGCTGCGCTGCCAGCCGCAGAAGTCGGCGCCGAGCTGGGCGTACTCCTCGCCCAGCCACAGCAGGCCGACCTGCTGGTCCAGCTCGGGGTCGGGGAAGGTGGCGTGGATGTGGTCGGTGATGGCGCGGGCGCGCTGCTCGGAGAGGGCGCGGTTGTGGGCGACGCTGCCCTCGGGAGAGGAGCGGGCGACGACCAGGAACCAGGAGGCGCCCCCGCGCTCGGCGAAGACCTTGTCCACCAGGGCGGAGTCCTCCGCACCCAGCGCGGCCTCGTTCTTCTCGAACTGGACGATGGCGGCGCGGTCGGCCAGGGGCAGGAACAAGGCGTTGAAGTCGCCGCCGGCCAGGGTGGCGACCGCGGCGGCGTCGGCGGGCTGGCAGCCGCGGCCGGCGGCCCCGTCGGCGCCCACCAGGCCGCAGCTGGTGAGCACGCGCCGCAGGACCTTGCGCAGCTCGGGCGTGCAGTAGCCCTCGTCGGCGACGGCGGCGGTGGCGGCCACGGGCGTGTCCGCCTCGCTGGCCTCGGCCGCCTCCAGGCGGCCCTGGGCCGAGAGGATCCAGGCGGTGGCCAGGCCGGTCGGCAGCAGGGCGCAGGCCGCGCCGACGCCGAGCGCCAGGGCGGGGGAGGTGGGACTGTTCACGGCGCACCCTCGGTGGCGGCGGGCGCCAGCATGCGGGCCAGGGTGTAGTCCAGGCCCAGGTCGGTGTCGGCGTCACACACGCGGCGGCCGTCGACGAAGAGCTGGGGGGTGAGGACCGGGAGCTGGTTCTTCACCGCCCAGCGCAGGGACTGGTTGAGCTTGCTGCGCACCGCCGGCTTGCCCAGGCAGCCCTCGACCTGGGGGAAGGCGGCCAGCACCATGCGCGCGGCGGCCTCGGGGTCCTCGGCCGTGGCGGTGCGGATCTCCTCCTGGCGCTCGAAGGCCCAGTCGAGCACCGCGCGGGCGTCGCCGCCGGCGCACAGCATGGCCTCGCTCACCGTGCAGGCGCCGGGGTGCAGGCTGCTGGAGACCATCCAGTTGCAGGTGGCGTCCAGCGGGAAGAGCAGGAGCTGGCGGTCGAGCAGGGCGCCCTGGCCCGAGGCGTCCAGCCGCTGCTCGAAGCCCTTGCAGGACGGGCACAGCGGGTCGAGCACCTCGACGGCGGGGGTGCCCTGGCCACCCAGGTCGATGAGCACGCCGTGCTTGTCGGCGGGGTCGGTCAGCTCGCCGCAGGTGCCGATGTAGCGCTCGTGCGCGGGGGACATCGCGGCCCAGGCGGCGACGGGCAGCAGGTTGAAGATGCCGAGCTGGACGGTCGCCATGCCCAGCCGGGGCGCCAGGGCGCCGGTCGGGGCAGGGGTCGGGTCCGCGTCGTCGTCGTCCAGCGCGGCCTGGGGGCGGCCGGCGCTGAGCATCGCGCCCAGGGCGCCGACGAAGGCCAGGGCGCTGGCGCCGTAGGTGCCGATGCAGAGCTTGCAGGCGGCGTCCAGCACCTGCAGGGCGATGACGCCCATCACGATCGAGGTGGCGACGGGCACCAGGCTCAGCGCGAAGGTGGCCTGCAGCGCCGGACGCTCGGCGCCGCCGCGGTGCAGCAGGACGAGCAGCGCCCGGTACAGCAGCAGCGCGAAGGTGCCCATGCCCAGCAGCGACATCGGGATGCCGCCCCACAGCGCCTGGCGCAGCACCGAGCTGTAGGGGCTCATCAGCGTGACGTGGCAGCCGCTGGCGCCGGTCACGTCCACCGATCCCAGGCCGGGCAGGAAGGAGCAGTGCAGGCCGTGGACCTGGCGGTCCAGGTACTGCGCGAAGTCGTAGGTCGACGTGCCGGTGAAGACCAGGCCGGCGACGGCCGCCAGGGCGAGCAGGGCCGCCCAGGTTCGAGGGGTGCCAGGCATGGAGGGCCGGATCCGCAGGTGGGAGGTGGATCCCTACTCAGGGTCACCGGAGCTGTCGAGCGGAGGGCTTGGAGTGTCAAGAGCATCCGTCCCGTCGAGGCTCACGCCCAGGCCGCGTTGAAGGCGCGCGCGCCGCAGCACGCGGTCCCCGGGCAGGCGCGCCCAGGCCTGGTCCAGCGTCGCGATCGCCTCGCCGGCCTGCCCGACGCTGTCCAGCGCGTCGGCGGCGGCGACGATGACCTCCGGGTCGTCGGGGAAGGCCGCCAGCGCCTCCCGGGCGACCTCGGCGGCGCCCGGCAGGTGGTAGTCGGCGTACACGCGCAGCGTGCCGGCGACCGGGCGGGCCTGCCCCGGGCTCAGGCTGCGGGCCCGGTCGAACTCCGCCAGCGCGGCGGAGGGCTGGCCGGTCCGGTAGAGGGCCTCGGCGTGCTCGGCCGCGGGGGCCCAGCTCCGTGGGTGGTCGCTGGCCCGGCGGCGGGCGATGCCCAGCTCGGGCGGGTCGGCGAGGACCACGGTCGAGAGCAGGCGGTCGGCCAGCGGGGCCTGGCGGCGGGCCTGCGCCTGCAGGACCTGGAACTGCACCCGGTGCTCGTAGGCGCCGCGCGCGAGCACGAGGGCGGTCAGGTGCTGGGTCTCGCCCGACAGGTCGAAGCGCAGCTCCAGGCGCTCGGCGTCCCACCCGTCGACCTGCACCGCCTGCCGGGAGAGGACCTGTGGGCTGCGGCCGCCCGAACCGACGCGATCCACCAGCTTGTCGGCGGCCTCGGCGGCGGTCACGGGTCGACTGTGGACGGTCGTCGCCGCCGACAGGTTGGCCTCGAGCATCGGAGAGAACCACCCGCGATCGCCGGTGAAGGTCCACCCTTCCTTCCAGTAGGCGGGGCGCGTCAGCGTCCAGCCGTCCTGTTCGACCAGGGTGAGCGGGACCAGGCGCGGGCCGGCCAGACCGACCGTGAGCAGCACGGCAGCGAGGACAGCCCCCGCGCCGCGGCGGACCAGGCGGTTGCTGCGCTGGTGGCGGACCAGGACCTCGGGTTCGAGCAGGGTCATGAGCAGGCCCCCGCCCAGCAGGCCGCCCAGGTGGCTCCAGTTGTCCGTGCCCTCGCTGCGCAGGCCCGAGAGCAGCGAGTACCCGATGTACCAGGCCAGGGCGCCGCCGAAGTACTTGCGGGCCCGGGCCGGGATGGCGTCCCAGTGCTTCCAGCCCACGACGACACCGGCGGCGAGCAGGCCGAAGACGCCCCCGCTGGCGCCCAGGCTG
This sequence comes from Myxococcota bacterium, assembly GCA_023150805.1. Lineage (GTDB taxonomy): Bacteria > Myxococcota_A > UBA796 > UBA796 > UBA2385 > UBA2385. Next base: position 30,606 of record JAKLKF010000027.1, read on the forward strand.
GGGCGGTCCAGGCTCATGGCCATCGACAGCAGGCCGCCCGTGATGACGCTGCCGAAGTAGACCAGCACCAGGTTGGCCCGGCCGATCGCGCGCTCGAGGTGGTAGCCCGTGTAGACCAGGAACAGCATGTTGAACAGCAGGTGGGGGAACCAGATGTGCAGCAGGCCGTAGGAGAGCAGGCGCCAGACCTCGCCCTGCTCGAGGATCGCGGGCGCCCAGTTGGTCAGCTCGCGCTGCAGCCAGGACTCGGCCTCCGGTGACCAGCTCGCCAGGTAGAGGCGGAGCTGCACGCCGACCAGCAGCGCGGTGACGATGGGCAGGCCGCGGTGGCTGAGGTTGGCGCGGAAGGCCATCCGGCTGGGATCGGCCAGGGCCTGGAAGAGCTCCAGCTCGCCGGCGGGCAGGAAGCGGTCGCCGGTCACCAGGTCGAAGCGCACCGGCGTCGCCGCGACGACGTCCCCCTCGACGATGCGCTGCTCCAGCTCCTCGTAGGTCATCCGCTGAATGTGGCCGCGGCGCTTGACCTCGATGAGCATGCGGCGGTCCCTGGTGGTCGGGGCTGCCCATGCCTACCCCGCTGGAGCCCGGCTCACCCGGCGTCGGCGATCTGCCAGAGGTGGAAGAGGTGCAGGAAGGGCAGCAGGGCGGCGGCGATGGCGGCCAGGTGCAGCAGTGTGTGCGCCAGCGCCTCGCGGGCGGGTCGGGCGCGGCCCAGGGCGAGCGCGCCGAGGCCGAGTGCGGCGGCGGCGAGCAGCAGGCCCCAGGGGTAGGGCGCGTGCGGCTCGACCGGCTCGGTGTTCCCCAGGTAGAAGCAGGCGCCCATCGCCAGGTAGGGCCCCAGGATGACGGCGGCCACGGTGCCGACCACGGCCGCGGCCAGGGCGCTGAGCAGGCTGAGCGCAGACAGCGTGCGGCCTACGGTCCTCCGCAGGCGGGCGGTGGCGGCGGCGCCCTCAGACGGCGGCAGGATCGATGCCCAGGGCGGCGAGGAGGGCGGGCGCGGTCATGCGGGCAGTCTACCTCGCCGGCCGGATAGGTCGCTCGGATGAACGGGACCGACCTGCCACTGCTGCGCACCACCGTCCCTGGCCCCGCCTCGCGGGCCTGGGTCGATCGCCTCGCCCGGACCGAGTGTCCGGCCATCACCGCCCGCCGGGCCCGCCGGGCCGCCGCCCTGGGGCTCTCCGACGACGACCCCATCGTGTGGGCCCAGGCGGTGGGCGCCAACGTGCAGGACGTCGACGGCAACATCTTCGTCGACCTGACGGCGGGCTTCGGGGTCGCCGCCGCCGGCCACCGCGACCCCGGCGTGGTGGCGGCGCTGCACGCCCAGGCCGAGGCGCTGCTGCACGCCATGGGCGACGCCTTCCCCGACCCGCGCCGGATCGAGCTGATGGAGCGCCTGTGCGCGATGACCGGGATGGACCGGGTCATCCTGGGCAGCTCGGGCAGCGACGCGGTCGAGGCGGCGCTGAAGACCGCCCGGGTGGCGACCGGGCGCGACGGGGTGCTGGCCTTCGACCGCGGCTACCACGGCCTGTCCTACGGGGCCCTCGCGGTGGGCGACTACAAGGCCGCCGACTTCCGCGCGCCCTTCGCCGGGCAGCTCGGCCCACACCTGCGCGTGGCCGCCTTCGGGGGGCCGCTGCCGCCGGCCGACTGGCTGCGGTCGCAGGAGATCGGCGCGGTCCTGGTCGAGCCGATCCAGGGGAGAGGGGGGATCCGCGTGCCGCCGCACGGCTGGCTCTCCGCGCTCCGAGCGACCTGCGACCAGGTCGGCGCGGCGTTGATCTTCGACGAGATCTACACGGGCTTCGGCCGGACCGGCGCCCCCTTCGCCTTCCAGGGCGAGGGGGTGCGGCCGGACCTGCTGTGCGTGGGCAAGGGCCTGGGTGGGGGCTTCCCGATCAGCGCCTGCCTGGGCACCGCGGCGGTGATGGACGCCTGGGGGGCCAGCAAGGGCGAGGCGCTGCACACGCAGACCTTCCTGGGCAACCCGCTGGGCTGCGCGATGGCGCTGGCGGCGCTGGATCGGCTGGAGGCCCTGGCGCCCGCGGTCGGCCCGCTGGGCGAGGGCCTGGCGACGGCGCTGCGCGCGCGCGGGCTGGGGGTACGGGGGCGGGGCCTGCTGCTCGGGGTCACGCTGCCGACGGGGCCCGACGCGCTGGCGCTCAGCCGGGCCCTGCTGCACCGGGGCTACCTGGCGCTGCCGGCCGGCGAGGTCCGCGCCGGCGACGATCCCCGGCAGGCGGTGGTGCTGGCGCTGACGCCGCCCCTGTGCATCACCCAGGCCCAGCTCGACGGCTTCCTCGGCGCGCTGGACCAGGCGCGGACATGAGCACCGAGGCCCTGTGGGACGCGCTCACCGCCTTCATCGGCGGCGGGCCGGGGGAGTTCGTGGACCTGGCCCTGCGCCTGCACGCCTGGCAGCGGGCCCACAACCCGCAGTACGACGCGATCTGCGGCGACCAGCCGGCGCCGGCGCGCTGGCAGGACATCCCGACGGTGCCCGTGGGCCTGTTCCGCGACCTGCCGCTCACCTGCTTCCCGCCCGACCAGGCCGCCGTCGTCTTCCGCACCAGCGGCACGACCGTCGGCCGCCGCGGCGAGCACCGCTGCCGCGACACGGCGCTCTACGACCTGGGCGCCCGGCGCAACGCCGCCCACCACCTGGGGCCCTTGCCCCGGGCCGGCGTGGCCCTGGTCCCCTACGCGCCGGACAGCAGCCTGGGCCACATGTGCCGCGACCTGGTGCCGGGCATGCCGACCTTCTTCTCGTCGGAGCACGGCGTGGACGCGGCGGGCGCCTGGGCCGCCCTGCGGGCCGCGACCGAGCCGCTGTTCGTGCCGGGCACCGCCTTCGCCTTCGACCTGCTGGTCTCCACCGCCACCGGGCCGGTGCAGCTGCCGGCGGGCAGCGTGGTCATGGTCACCGGCGGCAGCAAGGGGCGGGCCGTGGTGCTCTCCGAACCGGACCTGGACCTGGCGCTGCGACAGCTCCTCCCCGGCGCGCGCATCGTCGGCGAGTACGGCATGACCGAGCTGTCCAGCCAGCTCTGGGCGGTGCCCTGGGGCGCGCCCTACCAGCCGCCGCCCTGGCTGCGGGTCAAGGCCGTCGAGCCCGCGACGGGGGAGCTGCTCCCGCCCGGCCAGGAGGGGCTGTTGTCCTTCGTCGACCTGGCCAACCGCTGGACGGTGCTGGCCATCGAGACCCAGGATCTCGGCGTGGTGGGCGAGGACGGGGCGGTCACGCTGCGCGGCCGGGTGGCCGGCGCGCCGGCGAGGGGCTGCTCGCTGTCGGTGGAGGAGGCCCTTGCGCGGGCGGCCCCCGCGGGCGTGGGGGGGCGGCCCGCGTGAAGCCGCCGCCCGAGGTCCTGCGCGCCCGGCGGGTGGTGGGGGCGTTGTCGCGGCTGGACGCGGCCGCGATGGCGCCCGAGCTGGACCCGGGCCTGGCGCGCCACTGCCTGGCGCTGGCGCTGGCGCCCCTGACCGTAGAGGCGCTCTCCTCGGCGACCTGGGGCCCGGAGCCCGACCGCCTGCCCGACGCGGTGGGCATCGTCGCGGCGCGGGGGGTGTTCACCGCCTGCGTCGAGTGGGCGGCGCTCTACGCGACGGCCGGGATCCGGCTGCACCTGAAGGCGCCCGCGCAGGCGCCCGCGGCGGTCCTGGCGCTGGGCGCCGCCCTGGCCGGAGCGGGCCTGCCGGTCACCGCCTCCGTGGCCCGGGACCTGTCGGGGCTGGAGGCCCTGGTGGTCTTCGGGGGGGACGCCGCCGGCGGGGAGGTGGCCGCGGCCTGGCCCCAGGCGCGGGTCCAGGCCTTCGGGCATCGCGTGAGCGCGGCCCTGGTCGACGTGCCGGCGCGGTCGGACGCCCTGCGCGCCCTGGCCGAGGCGCTCGCCACCGACCACCTGCTCTACGACACCCAGGGCTGCATGGCCCCGGTGGCGGTGATGGCGCGCGGCGACGCCGACGGGCTGGCCCTGGCCCTGCACCAGGCGCTGGCGGCCGCGCCCTGGCCGCGGGGGGCCCTCGACCCGGCCCTGGGGCCCGAGTGGCGGCGCCGCGTGGGCCTCGCGCGCGTGCTGGGCGCCGCGTGGGCGGGGCCCGACCACGCCGTGCTGCGGCTGCCGCCCGGCCAGGTGCAGGCCGCCGCCCTGCCGCGGATGGCCGTGGTGCACCCGGTCGAGGGCCCCGAAGCGCTGGGGCCCCTGTGGGGCCTGCCCCTGTCCAGCCTGGCGGTCCAGGCGGGGGAGGACCTGGGGCGGCCCGCGTGGATCGACCCCGCGGTGCGGATCTGCCCGCCGGGTGCCCTGCAGACCCCGCCCTTCCCTCGCCGGCACGAGGGGGTCGACATGCTGGGCTGCGTGCTGCGGCCCCAGGTCGGCGCGTGAGCCCCCTGGACCGCCGCCTGCTGCTGGCCCTGGGCCTGGTCGCCTCCAGCCTGGCGATCCTGCTCGCGCTGGGGCCCCTGGAGGGGGTCGCTCACGTCAGCGACGAGGTCGCCTACACGCTGCAGGCGCGCCTCTTCGCCGCCGGGCAGCGCGTGGGGCCGGCCGCCGACCAGCCCTCGATGCTGCTCTACCCCTTCTGGCAGGCGGGCCCCGAGAGCTTCGCGGTCTTCCCGCCGGGCTGGCCCGCGCTGCTGGCCCTGGGCGAGCGCGTGGGCGCGCCCTGGCTGGTCAACGCCGCGCTGGTCGGCCTGCTGCCGGCGCTGTCCTTCCTGCTGGCGCGGGCCTGGGGCCGCCCCGAGGACGAGGCCCGCCTGGCGGCGCTGGCCGCCGCCCTCTCGCCCGGGGTGGTGCTGCTCGCCGGCTCGCGCATGGCCCACACCTCGGTGCTGGTCGCCCTGCTGCTCTCCCTGGTGGTGGTGGAGCGCCGCCGGGACGGCGTCCTGGCCTGGTCCCTGGGCGGCCTGGGGCTGGCCTATGTCGTGCTCGCGCGGCCCTTCGACGCCGCGCTGCTCGGCGCCCCGCTGTGGGCACTGGGCGCCTGGCGCCTGCGTCGCCAGCCCAGGCTGGCGCCCCGCCTCGCCGGCTGGACCCTGCCCGCCGCGCTCGCGGTCCTGCTTCACCTCCTGGACAACCACGCGCGGACCGGCGACGCCTTCACCTTCCCGGTCGGACCCTGGTTCGACGCCTGGGTGGCGGACATGGGCCGGGGGCCGGGCTGCAACGACCTGGGCTTCGGGCCGAACCGGGGCTGCCACCCGACCTACGGCTCCTGGGGCCACAGCCCCGCCAAGGCCCTGCGCATCGCGGTCGAGACGGGCACCCTGCTCGACCGCTTCCTGCTCGGCGTGCCCGGCGGCCTGCTGCTGGCGGCGCTGGGGGCCTGGCGCCTGCGGCGGGGGCTGCCGCTGTTCGCCGTGGGCCTGGTGGTGCTGGGCTACTCCCTGTACTGGTCACCGGGCAACGTCTTCGGGGCACGCTTCTGGCACCCGCTCTACGCCGTGCTGCCCGCGCTGCTCGCCGCCGGCCTGTCGGCCCTGCCCGTCGCGCTGCGGGGCTGGCTGCCGGCGCTGGTGCTGGCGGGCGGTGGGCTGTGGGGCCTGGGGCGGGCCGCGGTGGAGCTGGCGCCCGGCTACTGGTGCGTCGACGGCAGCCTGGAGCGCCGGCTGGAGGCGGAGGGTGTCACCCAGGGCCTGCTCTTCGTCGCCGGGGGCGGCGCCCGGCAGGAGGGCTGGCCCTGGCTGGGGCGGCCGGAGCTGCGCTGCGACCCGCTCCTCGCCAGCGGCGCCGCCTTCCAGCTCCACGACCCGACCGGCGGCCCGCGGGGCCTGCAGGTGCGCCACGCGCTGTCCTCGCAGGCCGAGCTGCAGCGCTTCCGCGCGACCTACTACCCCACCGCGCCGGCGTGGCTGGCGGTGCATGACCTGCCCGCCGGCACCTGGAGGGTCCAGCGGCTGCCCGACCCCGACCCGCCGGCCTCCGCCGACCCGCCCTGATCAGGCCCCGCCGGCGCGTCGCGCCAGGGCCGCCAGCGCGCGGATCCCGCTCTGGTCGCGCAGGCGGGTGAGCGCCTCGCGCTCGATCTGGCGCACGCGCTCGCGGGACAGGCCCATCTCCTTGCCGACCTCGGACAGGGTGCGGAACTCGCCGTCCTCCAGCCCGTAGCGCCGCGTCAGCACGAAGCGCTGGCGGTCGGTCAACAGCTCGCGGAAGGCCTCGTCCATGCGGCCCAGCTCCTGGGCGCTGATCGCCTCGTCGTCGGGCTGGGGCGACTCCTCGTCGGAGAGGAAGCGGTCCAGGGGGCGCGGGCGCGGGCCGTCGTCGACCGGCTGCTCCAGGCTGATGGTGTTGCCCTGGGAGAGCAGCAGCTCGGCCCGCTCCTTGTCGATGCCGACCTCCTGGGCCAGGTCGCCGACGTTGTACTCGACGCCCATCGACTCGAAGCGCTTCATGGCCTTGCGCAGGTTGCGGGTCTGCTCGACCGCGCAGCCCGGCAGGCGCACCGGCCGGCCCGTGTGGTCGATGGCGCGCGTCATCTGGGCGCGCACCCACCACCGGGCGTAGGTGCTGAAGCGGATGCCCCGGTCGGGGTCGAAGCGCTTGGCGGCGCGCAGCAGGCCGATGTAGCCCTCCTGGACCAGGTCCTCCTCGTCCATGAAGGGGCCGGCCAGCTTGCGGGCCTCGCCGTGCGCGATGCGGCGACCGGACATGGCCAGGCGCCAGCGCAGGTTCTCGGCCTCGGCCCAGGCGGCGGTCGCCTTGCGGGCCCAGTCCTTGTACTCGGGGTTCTCCTTCGCGGCCTTGGAGACCTCGCGGACGGCCTCCTCCAGGCGGTCCACGGCGCCAGCCCGCGTGCGCTCGGCCCGGTCGGGGCGGCGCATCAGGATGCGGTCGGCCTCGTCGATGCCGGCGACCGCCTCGCGCGCCGCCTGCTCACAGCGGCGGATCTCGCGGGCCATCATCTTCTCCTCCTCGGCGGTCAGCCGCTCGGAGGGGCCTTCGGACGAGCTCGACAGGGCACGGAGGCTGTTGAGCGACATGGGGAAGCGGGCTCCAGGGGGGGGCGGTCGGGGCCGTTGAGGCGTGGGCCAGGGGGCCGCCGCGGCGAGGGCGGGGCATTTGACTTGGACCCGTGGCCAGTGTCAACGAGGGTGGGTGACCATCGTGTGAAGGGGCCGGGGGGCCGGAGGAGGGACGCCGGTGACGGGGAAGGGCCGGCGGGGGCGCGCGACGCGGCGCAGGTCGGTGCATGGTACCGGACTCCGGGGCGCGCCGGCCAGCGCGGGGCGGGCGCCGGGGCGGCGGGCCTGTCGGCGCCTGGGCGGGGTGGTACCGTGGGCCGTGCCCGCGAAGCCCGCGGCTCCGCCTCGAACCCGTGGACGACCCATGCCTGCGATCCGAGCTTCCTGGCTGCCCTCCTTCGCGTTGCCGGCCGCGGGCCTGGGGCTGGCCGGCGTCCTGGCGTGCGGCGACAAGCCCATCGACGAGGACGGCACCACCGGCGACGGCGGCGCCGACGGCGGCACGAGCGCGCCGGAGTGCGGCGGGGACGAGGAGTGCGCCGACTGGGAGATCTGCGAGGGCCAGGCCTGCGTGGACGGCGACCGCAGCAACAGCGCCGACGAGGCGGTCACCGTGCTGTGGGACAGCGAGGTCGGCGGCTACCTCAACCCCGCGGGCGACGTCGACTGGTTCGTCCTGTCCGCCGAGGGGGGCGAGCACGTGCGCCTGCGCACCGTGCACGAGTACGGGGAGGCCGGCGGCGACACCGTGATGACGCTGCGGGACGGCAGCGGCAAGATCCTCACCACCAGCGACGACTACCCGACCGGCGGCTCGACCAGCAGCGCCGACAGCACGATCTACGCCTACCTGCCCGCTGCCGGCGACTACCTGGTCGAGGTGCAGGACCAGGGCACCTGGGACGGCTCGGGCAAGGACGTGGGGGACCCCGACTTCGCCTACACGCTCTCGGTGGAGAGCTGGGGCCAGCACACCGAGGAGCCCGACGACGGCGCCGCGCCGAGCCTGAGCCTGGACGTCGAGGGCACCGGCACCTTCTACGCCGTCGGCGTGGCGCTGGAGGAGGAGGGCGACGTCGACGCCATCGAGCTCAGCCACGGGCTGGGCGAGGTGACCCTGTGGGTCTACGGGATCCAGGACCTGCCCGGCAGCGAGGCCGAGCCCTCGGCCCGCCTGTGGCGCGACGGGGAGGAGGTGCTCTTCCAGAAGGAGGGGCTGACCGGCGGCGGCTACGCCTACGCGCCCTTCCTGGCCGCCGGGACCTACACGCTCGAGCTCTACGACGCCGACCTGGGAGGCGGCGCCGACCACTGGTTCTACGTCTTCCCCATCCTCTTCGACAGCGGCGACAGCTACCCGCTGGAGGTCGAGGCCAACGACTCGCGCCTCGGCGCGCAGGCGCTGGACATGGTCGAGACGACGACCGGCGCGGGCTCGGCCTACGCCTACGGGCAGGTCACCGGGCACGTCGACGCCGTGGGGGACGAGGACTGGTTCTCCGTGCAGGCGCGCCCCGACGCCGAGCTGGTGGTCTGCCTCAGCTCGGCGCTCGGCGGCAGCCTGGTTGCGCCCGACCTGGAGCTCTACGACGAGGCGGGCGAGCTGGTCGCCAGCGGGGCGGGCAGCGTCAGCACCGTGCCCAACGCCCGCATCGAGGGGGTGACCATGGGCAGCGGCGCCTACACCCTGCGCGTCGTCGACGACGAGGGCGCCTGGTCGGGCGCGGGTGCCTGGTACCGGGTGGTCGTCTACACCGCCGACTTCGACGTCGCGAGCTACGAGGACGGCGGCTACGCCTGCCCGAGCTGACGGGCCCGGTCCGGGGTGTCGGCCGCTCAGGCGCGCCGGTTCTCGGCGTCCACCATCTCGTTGAGCATCCAGAAGTCGATCGCCCAGCCCACGCCGAACAGCCCGCCCGTGAACAGCCAGAGCAGGCCCGAGCCGACCCGGCCCAGGTAGAAGCGGTGCAGGCCCAGGATGCCGCCGAAGGTCTGCAGGATCCACGCGATGGTGTAGTCGAAGCGGCCGGCGCGGTAGCGGGCGTCGGCGTCGCGATCCATCGCCGGGATCAGGAACAGGTCGACCAGCCAGCCGACGCCGCACAGCCCGCCGGTGAGCAGCCACAGCAGGCCGCTCATCTTCTTGCCGTAGTAGAAGCGGTGGGCCCCGGTGAAGCCGAAGAGCCAGAGCAGGTAGCCGACGCCGACGCTGTGGGTGCTGGTCATGTGCGCCTCCGCGGGGGGTGTCAGGGCTACGCCGGGACGCGGGGGGGATTGCAGGGGTTGCGTTGCGCGGTGGTATCCTCCCGCCCCTGGTGCGGGAGGTTGGACATGTTCTTGGAGCAGGTGGCTCCCAGCGCGCGAGAGCAGTGGGATGCCTTCATCTTGCTGACCGACATCGTCGACTTCTCAAAGCTGCCAACCTGGGCCCAGCAGCAGGCTGTCGATCACCTCCTCGCGGGCTTGGAGGCGCTCGACCTGATGGTGGAGCGCCGCAAGGCGGCCGCGAGCTACTTGAATTCTACCGGTGATGGCTTCCTGCTGGCTGTGTCTTCCAAGGGACCCGCGGAGCTTCCCCGGCAGCTCTGCCTCGCCGCCCGTCGGTTGGTCGAGCACTGCCGACCGAAGTCGTTGGCCGGCATGTCCCTCGAGATCCGCGTGGGGATCCACGTCGGGCGGCTCTTTGTGGACCCGGCGCGCCCCGATGGTGGCTTCGCGGTGGGCACCGGCTTGAACTGGACGGCGCGAATCGGCGGGCTGGCGGGAGCCTCCCAGGTGCTGGTGTCCGAAGAGTTCGCCAGCCTGGTGCTCGACCACCTTGGACCGGTCGCCTTCGATGCGGAGTTCCACCCACCGCACGACCAGCCTCCCTACGAGGCGACCGTGAAGCACGGAAAGCAGGCGCGGCTGAGGATCCTCCGCGACGGCGGCGGGGTCGAGCTGAACCACCAGAGCCCGCCCAAGATGGGGACCCTGCAACTCGTCGACGACCACCTCGCACGCTCGGTACGGGTGGTCGCCTCGACCCTCGAGGCCGTCATGGCGCAGGTCCCCGACGACACCGCGGGTCGGAATGCCAATCCCCGCTACACCATCTGGGTGCCGCGGGGCGACAGGATGCTCCGTCTCCCGGTTGCGCACGGTGACGCCAGGCCACAAGATCCCGAGCGATCGACCAGCTACGCCATCGGCGACGGCACGGTCGATGGGTTTCCTGGCGCGGAGGGACCCGTGGCGCATGCCTTCCACACCGGTCAGCCGGTCGTGATGACGGGCTTGCCGGCCTGGTCGGGGGCGGACGGCGACCGCGAGGGCTACCTTTCGCGCTGGGAGTGCCTGGGCGTGCCGCGGTCCAAGGTCGAGAGCTTCTCCCGGCACAGCCGCTGTGTGCTCGCGATCCCCATGACCCTTCGACCGCGGGTCGCGGGGGTCCTGTGTGTCGATCTGCGCGAGCCGTTTGACGCCTTCGAGGCAGAGCTGCGGGCGTTCTGCCTGCGGATCATGGAGACGAGCGGCAGCTTCATCGCCGCGCTCCTGCTCGCGAGAGAGCAGTGAGCGTCGCGGAAGGTCGCTTTGACCACGCGCGTCTTGACATGCCTTCCTCCTTACAGGATGGTACGCAGGAGTCCGGGCGACCGGACCGATGCTCCCCGCAGGTCCTCGCGCTGAGATCGCTACCCGGAGGCACCGTGACGAAGAAGCAGACGGCCGACAGGCAAGTTCGGCTCGATCGCGCATTCTCCCAGGAGTCTTTCGACCAGGCGTTCCTGGCTGCCCTGCGCAAGGTGGCGCAAGAGCCGATGCCCCCCGAGCCGAAGACGATCTACGACCTGCGCCCCAACGCGGTCGGCGGGCGCGTACGGGACTGACGTCGGCGCTTACGTCGACGCTCCCTACACCGCCAGGCGCGCGACGAACTGGTCCAGCGCCTCGCGGTGGGGGCTGGGTGGCAGGGCGTGCAGGGCCTTGCGGGCGGTCCAGGCCTCCAGCGCCAGCCGCTCGCGCTCGCCGGCCAGGCCGCCGGCCGAGTCGACGCGGCGGGCCAGGTGCTCGGCCAGCTCGGGATCGGCCTTGCGGGCCAGGCGCCGCCACGCCTCGCCCACGGCGGGGTCCTGCTGGGCGGCGATGCTGACGGCCAGCGGCGTGCGACCGCTGGCGGCGCGGTCGGCCACCTCGCGCAGCAGGTCGTCGCCCTCGAGGCCCAGGGCCCACAGGTCGTCGGCCAGGTGCCAGGCGATGCCGGCGTGGCGGCCGTAGCGGCCCAGGCTGCGCACGACGTTGCGGTCGGCGCCGACCAGGCGGGCCCCCGCCCGGCAGGCGAAGGAGAAGACTGCGCCGCTGCGGGCGTCGGCCAGGCTGATCGCCTGGTCGGTGCTGCCGGGCTCGCCCCCCTGCAGCGCCTGGGCCAGCGCCTGCCCGTCGGTGATCTCGCGCAGCGTCTCCAGCAGGTCGCCGACGATCTCGGGCGCCGGTGCGTGCCGCGACAGCTCCAGCGCCCGCAGGGTCAGGTGGTTGGCGCCCAGCCACCCCACCGCGCCGCCCAGCACCTTGCGGGCGACCCGCCGCCGCCGCCCGCCCCGCTGCCCCAGGGCCGCGTCGTGCAGGGTGATCGCGATGTGCAGCAGCTCGGCCGCGACCGCGACGTGCTCGGCCCCCGACGCCGTGTGCGGATCGTCGGCGCCGCGCTCCGCCCCCTCGGAGAGGGCCGCGGCCCGGGCCGAGAGCAGCACGAGCACGGGCCGCACCCGCGGCACGCCGGGCGCCAGGAACAGGTCGGGGTCGAAGCCGCGGGGCACCCCGGCCCCCCCCGCCAGGTCCCGCAGCGCGCCGTCCAGGCGCACCAGCGCGTCCAGCATCTCCTCGCCGAGCTGGTCGGCGACGAAGCCGTGGCGCTCCAGGCGGCGGCGGATGAAGCGGCGGGCGGGCATGGTCTCTCGGTCGGGGGCTCGAGCCCGCCTAATCCGGCAGCCCGCCCGTGGGGGTGTGCCAGCGCTGGGCCAGCGGGATGCGCCGGCCGCTGCCGAAGGCCTTCGACGTCACCCGCAGCCCGGGCGCCATCTGCCAGCGCTTGTACTCGCTGCGGACCACCAGGCGCACGACCTTGCGCACCAGCGCCGCGTCGTGGCCGCGGGCCACGATCTCCGCCGGGTCCACCAGCTCCTCCACGTACATGCGCAGGATGGCGTCGAGCTCGGGGTAGGGCGGCAGGCTGTCCTGGTCGAGCTGCCCGGGGGCCAGCTCGGCGGAGGGGGCCTTCTCCAGCGTGGCGCGGGGGATCTGCTCGCGATCGCGGTTGAGCCACCGCGACACCCGGTAGACGTCGGTCTTGAACACGTCGCTGATCACGGCGAGCCCGCCGCACATGTCGCCGTACAGGGTGCAGTAGCCGACGGCGACCTCGCTCTTGTTGCCCGTCGTCAGCAGCAGGTTGCCCAGCTTGTTGGAGAGCGCCATCAGGAGCATCCCGCGGGCCCGCGCCTGGAGGTTCTCCTCGGTCACGTCGGGCGCCCGCCCGTGGAAGACCGGGGCCAGCGCCTGGAGGAAGGACTGGTGGATCGCCCCGATCGGCAACAGCTCGAAGCGGATCCCCAGGTTCTCGGCCAGCGCCCGGGCGTCGGTGATCGAGCCCTCGCTGCTGAAGGGCCCGGGCATGCCGACGGCCAGCATGTTCTGCGGGCCCAGGGCCGCGGCGCCCACGCAGGCCACCAGGGCGGAGTCGATGCCGCCGCTCAGCCCCACCAGCCCCGTGCGGAAGCCGCAGCGCGCGGCGTAGTCCCGCACGCCCATCACCAGCGCGTCGAAGATCTCCTCCTCGAAGCAGCGGCTGTGGAAGGCGACCTCGGGTCCCGCCAGGTCCACCACGAGGTGCCCGGCCTCGAACTGCGGCCCGTGCAGGAGCAGGCGCCCGTCGGGGTGCACGACCAGGCTCTGCCCGTCGAAGAGGATCTCGTCGTTGCCGCCGACCATGTTGCAGTAGACCAGCGGGGCCTGGGCGTCCGCGGCCTGCTTGCGCACCAGGGCCAGCCGCGTGTGGCCCTTGCCGGTGTGGAAGGGGCTGGCCGACAGGTTGAGCACCACGTCGCAGTCGACCATCCGGGCGATCGGGTCGACGGGGTAGGTCCGGTGCGGGAACAGCGCCGGCTCGTGCCAGATGTCCTCGCAGATGGTCACGCCCAGGCGCAGGCCGGCCACCTCGACCGGGCGGGGGTCCGTCTCGGCCAGGAAGTGCCGGTGCTCGTCGAAGACGTCGTAGGTGGGGAGCAGGGTCTTGTGGACCACGCGCACCAGGTGGCCGTCGTGCGCCACCACCGCGCTGTTGCGCAGCCCTGCGGCGTCGCGCCAGGGCGTGCCGAACACCACGACCAGGCCCCTGCTGGCCGCGACCAGCTCGGTGGCCGCCGCCATGCAGGCCGTGATCAGGTCGGCGCGCTCCAGCAGGTCCCGCGGGGGGTAGCCGCAGAGCACCAGCTCCGGCAGGACCACCAGCGCGCAGCCGGCCTGTCGGGCGTGGTCGACCGCCTCCAGGCAGAGGGCCAGGTTGCCGGGCACGTCACCGACGACGGGGCTGAGCTGACCGACCAGGATCCGCATGGGCCGGCCCTCCATGCCCGATGCGCGGGCGCTCAGTAGCCGCCCGTCTCCTGCCAGGCGCCGCGGTTCGCGGCGACCAGGACACCGATGCCCACGGCGAGCAGGCCCAGCGCCAGGAAGCCCTGGCCGGTGAAGGCCAGCTCGGGCAGCGCGTCGTAGCCGAGCTGGCTGAAGACGGTCGAGGTGGGGCCGGCCGGGACGCCGATGCCCCCGGAGGCCATCGTGATGATGCCGCTGGCGACACAGGCGCCGCCGAAGAGCCACAGGACCGACTTCATGCCCGCTCCGAGAGAGGGGGTGGGCATACCGCGGCGGGTCCGCCAGGGCAACCGCGTCGCCGGCCCCCGGGATAGCAGCGGCCCAGGAGGTCCGATGTCCCTGGTGTCCCTGCTGTTCCCCCTCGGGCTGCTCGCCTGCGGCCCCGAGCCCGTGCCCTCCGGCAAGGAGGTGGTCCTGGTCGGCGGCGCTGGCGCCAGCGAGAAGGCCGTGGGCGCCGACGGGCAGCCGGCGGCGGGCGAGGTCCACGTCGAGAACAAGGCCAGCTTCGACGAGCTCGCCTTCACCTGCTGCGGCGCCCCCTCGGCGACGGCGGTGGTCGAGGCGGCCACCACCCTGGGCGAGCGCCTGGCCAAGGACGACCTCGCCGGCACGCACGCCGCCCTGGACGCGCTGGTCGCGGCGGCGGCCACGGCCCGGGACGACGCCGCGCTGCCCGAGGCCGGGCGCGCCGCGGCCGCCACCCTGGCCCAGGCCACGCCCCACCTGCAGGGCAAGCCCCTCGCCGACGTGCGCAAGGCCCTGGCCAGCCTGAACCTGGCGGTGGCCGACCTCGCGCGCTCCAGCCCGGGCGGCTCCACGCGCCTGGTGGCGGCCTTCTGCCCGATGGCGCCGGGCTACTGGCTGCAGCGCGACGCGGCGATCCAGAACCCGTACTATGGCGCGCAGATGCTGGCTTGCGGCACCCTGGAGGGGATCCAGGCCGTCCGCTGACGGCAGGACGGCCCCCGCGCGCCCAGGTGCTGCCATGACCCAGGTCCTCATCGTCGAGGCGCTCCGCAGCCCGCTGCAGGACCGGCGCGGCCCCGCCCCGGTGCTGCCGGCCGACGAGCGGGCGGGGGCGGTCCTGCGCGCGCTCGTCCGGCGCGCGGGGGTGGACGCGCGCGAGCTGGACGGCGTCTGGGTGGGCGCGCAGGTGCCGGGCACGGCGCGCCTGGCCGTCGCCGCCGCGGGGCTGCCGCTCACGATGCCCGCCTGCACGGTCCCGGCGGGCCACGCCGCCGGGCTGGCGGCGCTGCAGCTCGCGGCGACCGCCGTCGTCGCCCGCCGCCGGGGGCCGGTGCTGGCGGCCGGCGCCTCGGGGCCGGTCCCGGACCCCGCTCCCGGACCCACGGCCTGGTGGCGGGCCGCCTGGCCGCCCGCGGTCGAGGCGGAGGACCGGGTCGGGCGCCTGGCCGGCCTGGGGGAGGAGGAGGTCGCGGCCTTCCGCGCCCGGGCTCACGACGACCCGGGCGACCTGGGGGAGGTGGTGGACCGCGGCGGTGACTTCGCGGACGCCGGCCCCGGGCCCGACCGCGTGGCCGCGGCGGGGGTGCTGCTGGCCGACGAGGAGGCTGTGCGTCGCCTGCGCCTGCGGGTGCGCGGCCGGATCGCGGCGGTGGCGGCGGGCGCCGGCGACCCGGCCCTGGGGCCGCTGGCCGTCGTGTCGGCCGTGGAGCGGGCGCTGGAGGAGGCCGGGCTGCACGTCGGCGAGGTGGACCTGGTCGAGCTGGACGCCAGCGCGCCGGTCGCGGCCCTGGCCGCGCTGCGGACGCTGGGGCTCGACGCCGCCCGGACCAGCGTGCTCGGGTATCCGGACGCCGCGGTGCCCGGCCTGGCGGGCCTGCCGCGGCTGTGCCGCCTCGTGCATGCCCTGCCGCGCCGTCGGGCGCGCATCGGCCTGTGCGCGGCGACCGACGGCCTGGGCCAGGCCTGGGCGGTCGTCGTGGATGCCCGGACCTACGACTGACCCCGGCGCGGGCGGCGCGCCGTGGATAGGGCGGGCGGCGATGGCCCCCTCCGCCCTGCTCCTCGGGGATCCCGAGCGCCTGCCCTTCGCCGGACACCTGCGCCTGGTCGGCCTGCGGCAGGACGCCGGGATCGCCGTGGCCGCGCGCCTGGGCGTCGGCGGGCTGGACGACGCCGCGCTGGTCCCGGCCTTCCGTGCCGCGCGCGCGCTCGAGGCCCGGCTGGAGCGCGCCACCGCCGGGGCCGAGCCCGGGCGCCACGCCCTGCTCCACGCCCTGTGGCAGGCGCTGGCGGAGGCGCCCGCGGCCGAGCTGGGCCCGTCGGCGGGGGGGGATCTCTGCCTGCTCGCCCTGGCCTGGGACGCGCAGGGCCAGGGCGTGGCGGGCGTGGGCCTGGGCGCGGTCTGGGGCCGCAGCGCGGCGGGCGTCGCGCCGCTGGTGGCCCCGGGCCACCCCCTGCTGGCCCCGCCGGGCCGCCCCGCGAGCCTGCCCGGCGTGCTCGACCTCGACGCCGGCACGCTGCTCTCCGTCATCGGCGCGCCCAGCCACCTGCCCGCCGCGCTGCCTTCCCTCTCCGAGCTCGACCGCCGCTGCGGGGTGCGCTCGTGAGCGCAGCGGACCTCCCCGGAGGGGCTGTCCCCGTGGAGGCCCCGTGAGCCGGCAGGCCCTGGCCTACGCCCGGGACGAGGTCGCCGCGCTGGTCGCGGGCGGCCAGGCCCCGCGGGAGCTGCTCCAGCGCCTGGCGAACGAGGATCGCGTCGCCCTGGCCGAGGTGGTCGTCGGTCCCCGCGCGCCCGCCTCGCCGCTCCTGGTCGCCGCCGCCCTGGAGGTCCTGCCGGCGCTCGAGCAGACCATCGCGCCCAAGGCGCTCTACCAGCGCCTGGTGTCCCTGGCGGCCCAGACCCGCGGCGACGTGCTCGCCGCCGCGTGCCAGCGCCACCCCGTCGCCTCCTGGCTGGTCAAGCTGGCCGAGGCCGTGGAGGGCCCCCTGGCCGGGCTGGCCCACCTCGAGGCCACCCAGGGGCTGCCCGTCTTCGCCCGGGTCTGCCAGCTCCACGCCGACGCCGGCCACCAGGCGGCGCTGCTGGAGGCGGCGGCGCGCCTGGGCCGCCCGGAGCTGCCCGCCCAGCTCGCCGCGGCTGGCCACCTGGAGGCGGCGGCGGCGGCCGTCGTCCGGTGCCTGGAGCGCGACCCCGACTCCCCGGCGCTGGCCTGGGCCGCCGCGGGTTGGGGTCCGGACCTCGCCCCGCTGCGCCTGGCCTGCGTGCGGTGCCTGCGGGACGCCCGCACCGCCCAGGCCCTGGCCGCCTGGCTGGTCGGGGACGCGCGCGCCTCCTCCCTGCTGGGCGTCGTCCGGGCCACCCTGCCCGCCCTGCCCCCGCCGCGCGGGTCCCTGGACGCGCGCGGGCCCTGATCAGGGCCGCTGCGGGGACGGCGCCGCGCCCGGCTTCAGGATGGTCGCCCGGCCCCCCTGGCCGTCCAGCAGGACGGTGAGCGGCTGGTCCAGGCGCAGGTGGCGGACGTAGGGCGTGGCCGCGTGGTCGGGCTGCGCGGCCAGCCACGCGACGTCCAGCCGGCGCGCGTGGCGGGTCGCCCGGTGCTCGACGTGCGACAGCGTGAGGTAGCCGATCCGGAAGCAGGTGACGTTGTGGAAGAAGTGGGCGCCCTGGGAGGGCTCCACCTCGCGGTCGTCGAAGTCGGTCTCCAGGATCACCCGGGCGCCGGCGATCTGCCCCCACTTGACCGGGATGCCCAGGCGCGGATCGGAGGAGCCCCAGCGCCCGGGTCCGATCAGCAGGTAGGGCCGTTGCTCGGCGAGGAGCGCCTGGTTGAAGGCGCCCACCTGCTGGGCCACCGCGGGCGTCTGGGTCGCGTCCAGGTCGGTGCGCTCCACCAGGACGATGTCCCGGATCTCCGTGATGCGGCCGTGGCCCAGCGCCCGATCCGTCGTGCACAGCACGTCGGCCTCGGGGAATCCCTCGGTCTGCACCTCGGCCTCGAAGGCCTGGGCCGCCTGGGGGCGCACCTGGAGCACGTACAGGGTCGGCGTGCTCGGTCCCACCACCTCGCGCCCGGTCCGCCCCCACGCGCCGGCGTCGAGCGCGAACTCGATCTCGACGGGGCTGCCCATCCCGACGCGGAAGATCGCCAGCAGCTCCCGCAGGGCCGGGGCCAGCGGGATCACCTCGAACTTCAGCACGTTGTGGAAGGTCACCACCCGAGGTCCCGGCTGCATCAACCCCTCGCGGATGCAGTCGTCCTCCCGACTGTAGACCGACCCTGCCAGCGAGAGGGTGCCGTCCTGCTCGGCTTCCGCCAGGCCGCACTGCCGCAGGGAGACCCGCTCGTCACCTGTCTGGAAGTCGACCTGCGACCGGGCCATGTCCAGCGCGTAGAACTTCTTCTGCGAGAAGTTCAGGTAGTCGCGCGTAGAGCCGAACTGCGGCAGGACCTCGGGCTGCGCCGGCGAGAACTGGAGGACCGTGCCACCCTCGACGATGGTCTTCCCCAGCCCCAGGGCGAGCTGCACCAGGCCGTCGTCGGGCTTCTGCCGGCCGACCGGGTAGTAGTTGTAGGACAGCGCGACGCCGGAGGCGTGGGGGTAGAACCGGTCGCCGTGCCGGCGACCGACCACCTCCTGGATGAGCACGGCCATGCGCTCCTCCTCCAGGGAGTAGGGCGTGCAGGCCATGTAGGCGCGTGCGTCGTCGCTGTAGGTCGAGGCCCAGACCGCCTTGATCGCCAGGCAGAGCTGGGCGAAGCGGACCTCGGGATCCGGGTCGTTGTTGGCCAGCATCCAGGTGCCGTAGATCCCGGCGAAGGGCTGGAGCTGGCTGTCCTCCAGCAGGCTGGAGGATCGCACGGCCAGCGGTCCGTTCATGTGGGCCACGGCGCGCCGCAGGTCCTCCTGCAGCTCCGTCGCCAGGGGCGTGTCCAGGAAGCGCTGGCGCAAGGCCTCCTCGGACAGATCCCCCAGGTCGGCGACCTGCCGCACGCTGTCGAGGAAGCGTTCGAACTCGTCGGTCGCGATCACCACCGACAGCGGCACCCGGATGTCGATGCCCGGGATCCGCTCGCCCAGGCGCCCGCGGGCCAGGACCGACGAGACGAAGGCCAGCCCGCGCGCCTTGCCGCCCAGCGACCCGCCGCCGACGCGCACGAAGCGGGCGCCGCGGACCCGGTACTTGGAGCTGAGATCGGTGACCTGGCCCTCCTGCTGGGCCAGGCGGTACTCCTCGATGACCTGCAGCAGGTAGGCCCGGGTCGCCTCGCCGTCGGGGAAGTCCGACAGCTTCTTCACCCGCACCTCCTCGGCCAGGCTGAACATCGCGCGCGCCATCATCCACAGAGAGAAGTGGTTGCCCATGGCGTGGTAGATGACGGACTCGACGGGGACCGTGCGCAGCGCCTGCTCCAGCTCGATCATGTCGCGGGCGCGGATCAGCTCGGTGCGATCGGGCAGGCGGAAGACGAAGTCGCCGAAGCCCAGGCTCTCGGTGACGAAGACGCGGATGTCCTTGAGCAGGGTCGAGGAGTTCTTGTCGGCGTACTGCGCGCCGAGCGCCGCCGCGCGGTACAGGCTGCTGGGCTCGGCCGACTGGATGAGCACGGGCAGGCCGGGCTTCTGTGCGCGGACCCACTTGACCAGCTCGAAGCCGGCGGTGGGAGTCTCCTCGCCGCCGCGGGGGAAGCGCACGTCGGTGATCAACGCGTACAGGTTGTCCTTGTAGCGGGAGATCCGGTCGGTGGCCTCCTCCCAGGTGCGCGCCAGCAGGAGCTTGGGCCGGGCGCGCATCCGACCCAGGCGGTGCTGCTCGTTGAGCCCCTCCAGCGAGAGGGAGTTGGACTGTCGCATCAGCTCGGCGTACAGCAGGCTCAAGAAGGAGCTGTAGCGTCGGACGCTGTCCTCCACCACGACGATGACACGCACGCCGGCCGTCTCCACGTCGTGCCGGACGTTGAGCGCGTCCTCGACCAGCTTGACGATGGCGAGCAGGATGCGCGCGTCTCCCGTCCACCAGAAGACGTGGTCGAAGCTCTGCGACCCGCCGCCTACGTCGCTCCCGGCGTACGTGGACAGATCCCGCTCGTTCAACACCAGCAGCACCACCGGCATCCTGGGGTGGTGCTGCTTGACCAGGCGCCCGAAGGCCGACGGGTCGGTGTCGGCGATCCGGGTCATGGTCAGGACCAGGTCGAAGCGACCCTCCGCCAGCAGCTCCATGGCGCGCGCGCCGGTGGCGGCGTGCGTGATCCGCGGCGCCGCCGTCAGGTTCAGCTCGTGGTAGGCCGTGAAGACCCGCTCGGTCAGCCGCCCGTCCGCCTCCAGGATGAAGGCGTCGTAGGGTGTGCTGACCAGCAGGATCTCCCGGACCCGATGGACCATCAGGTCATGGAGCTGCAGGGTCCACGGGTCGTGCAGGTCGCGCACCGGCCGGGCTGCGCCTCTACCAGGCCACGCCCTGGGCGAGCATGGCGTTGGCGACCTTGATGAAGCCCGCCACGTTGGCGCCCTTGACGTAGTCGACGTAGTCGCCGTCCTTGCCGTACTGCACGCAGGAGGCGTGGATGCCCTTCATGATGCCCTGCAGGCGGGCGTCCACCTCTTCGCGGGTCCAGCTCAGGTGCATGGCGTTCTGGGCCATCTCCAGGCCGCTGGTCGCCACGCCGCCGGCGTTGCTGGCCTTGCCGGGGGCGAACAGGATGCGCGCGGCGTGGAAGGCGTTGACCGCCTCGGGCGTGCTCGGCATGTTGGCGCCCTCGGCGACGGCCATGCAGCCGTTGGCCAGCAGGACCTTGGCGTCCTCTCCGTCCAGCTCGTTCTCGCAGGCGGTCGGCACGGCGATGTCGCAGGGCACGCCCCAGGACTTCTTGCCCTCGAGGAACTCGGCGCCCCGGAAGTGCTCGGCGTACTCGCGCAGCGAGCCGCGGCGCTGGAAGACCAGGTCCTTGGTCCAGGCCAGCTTCTCGGGGTTGATGCCGTCGCGGTCGACGACCGTGCCGTCGTAGTCGGTCATGGCGATGACCTTGCCGCCCAGGTCGTTGACCTTCTCGATCGTGTGCAGGCCGACGTTGCCGGCGCCCGAGATGATGACCTTCTTGCCCTGGAAGGTCTCGCCGCGGGTCGCGAGCATCTCCTGCAGGAAGTAGGTCGCGCCGTAGCCCGTCGCCTCGGTCCGGATGAGCGAGCCGCCCCAGTCCAGGCCCTTGCCGGTCAGCACGCCCGTGAACTTGTTGGACAGCTTCTTGTACATGCCGAACAGGTAGCCGATCTCGCGGCCGCCCACGCCCAGGTCGCCGGCCGGCACGTCGGTGTCCTCGCCGATGTGGCGGAACAGCTCCTGCGCGAAGGCCTGGCAGAAGCGCATGACCTCGTTGTCGCTCTTGTTGCGGGTGTCGAAGTCGCTGCCGCCCTTGCCGCCGCCCATCGGCAGGCCGGTGAGCGCGTTCTTGAAGGTCTGCTCGAAGCCCAAGAACTTGAGCACGCCCAGGGTCACGCTGCTGTGGAAGCGCAGGCCGCCCTTGTAGGGCCCGATGGCGCTGTTGAACTGCACGCGGAAGCCGCGGTTGACCTGGACGTTGCCGCGGTCGTCGACCCAGGGCACCCGGAACATCACGACCCGCTCGGGCTCCACCATGCGCTCCAGGATGCGGGCCTGGCGATAGGCGGGGAAGGCGTCCATCACCGGGATCACCGACTCCAGCACCTCGCGCGCGGCCTGGTGGAACTGGGGCTCGGCGGGGTTCTTGGCGATCAGGTCGGCCATCATCGAGTCGACGAGGTTCATCTGGGACTCCAGGGTGCGCGGCGTGCGGTCTGCGGTGGCGCCGCGCCGCGGGGGCTCGGGTCGCGGCGGGGCGCCGCGGGGAGGGGAAGGGGCGCTGCTTAACCCCGCGCCCGTCGCGGCGAGGAGGGACGGCGCGGCCCATATGGCACCTGCGCGGGACGGATCCACGTTGCTGGCCGGTCCTCGCGAGGAGGTCGCGCGCTGCGACCTCCTGTCGCCGCGCCGCCGTCCCGCCCGGACCGTCGGCACGCCGGTGCCCGGGCCCACCTGCGCCGCCGCGCGCTATCTTCCCCGGCGATGTCGACCGACCCATCCTCCCAGCCCGTGACCTGCCGCCTCTGCGAGGGCCGCTGCGGCCTCCTCGCCATCGTCGAGGACGGCCGCCTCGCGGCCTTTCGGGGAGATCCGCAGGACCCCGTCTCCCAGGGCTTCGTCTGCGAGACCGCCCGCGCCAGCCTCGGCGCCCTCGGCCACCGCGACCGCCTGACGACCCCGCTGCGACGGGACGCCGAGGGTCGGCTGCAGCCTGCCACCTGGGACGAGGCGGTGGCCGACATCGGGGCGCGCCTGCGGGCGCTGCGGCGGCGGCATGGCCCGCCGGGCGTGGGCCTGTACCTGGGCGACCCGGTCCAGCGCAGCAGCCGGGCGCTCGCGCGGTCACTGGCGGTGGGGGTGGGCCTGGGCACGCCCAACCTGTTCTCGACCCTGGCCCTGGGGGCGGGCCCGCGGCTGCAGGTGGCCGAGTGGATGCTCGGCCAGGCGACCCCGCTGCTGTCCGACGTGGGGCGGGCCCACTACGTGCTTCTGCTGGGCGACGACGCCAGCCTGCGGGACTGGGGTCCGCTGCAGGCGGGGATGGGCCACGCCGATGCGCTCCGGCTGAGCAAGCGCACCAAGGGCACCAAGGTGGTGACCGTCGGTCCGCGCCGCGGGCCGTTGTCCGAGCTGGCGGACCAGCACCTGTCGATCCGCGCGGGGACCGAGGCCTGGCTGCTCCTCGGCCTGCTGTCCGCGGTGGTCCGCGGCGGCTGGGCCGACGACCAGTACGTGCGGGACTACACCTCCGGCTACGCGGCGCTGGAGGCGGCGCTGGCCCCCTTCCCGGTGGACCGCTGCGCGGCGGCCTGCGGCCTGGAGCCGGCGGCGATCACGGCCGTGGCGCTCAAGCTCTCCCGGGCCGCCATGGCGACGATCCACCCGGGCCACGGCGCCTTGTCGGGTCCGGACGCGACGGTGGCCGCCTGGGCGTGGCTGGCGTTGCACGCCGTCACGGCGAACGCGCTGCGCCCGGGGGGAGCCTACGCCCACCCGGGGGTCGTGGACCTGCAGCCCCTGCTGGAGGCGGTGCCCTCGGCCCGGGCGCCGCGCACCCGCGTCGGCGACCACCCGCTCCTGCTGCTGCAGGCGCCGGCGACCGCCCTGGCCGACGAGGCCCTCACGCCGGGCCCCGGGCAGCTCCACGCGCTCGTGTGCGTGCAGGGCGATCCGCTGCTGGACCTGCCGGGCAGCCTGCGCACCAGCGCGGCCCTGGACGGCCTGGAGCTGCTGGTCTGCCTGGACACCTGGAGGAGCCCGGCGACCGAGCGGGCGGACTGGGTCCTGCCCGTGACCCACCCCTGGGAGCAGGACGAGCTGTCCCTGCTCGACCACGTGTTGCTGCCCGTGGACCAGGTCTCGCTCTCCCCGGCCGTGGTGGCGGCGCCCGAGGGGGCCCGCACGGTCGACCAGGCGCTGCAGGCGCTGTTCCGCGCGGTCCACCCGGGCCTGCGCGGCAACGCCTTCGGCCACCACTTCGCCCTGGGGGCGCGTCTGCTGGCGGGGGCGGAGCTGTCGGCCTGGGAGGGGCGCCTGCTGGACTGGCTGGGCGGGGTCGACGTGGCCCGCCTGCAGGAGCCGCCCCACCGGCTGCACAGGGGAGACACCAACCGCGCCGAGTGGCGGGTGAGCCACCCCGACCGCAAGATCCGCCTGCTGCCCGAGCCGGTGGCCGCCGCCTTGCGGGCGCTGGAGGAGCGTCCCGAGGACCCCGCGCTGCCCCTGGCGCTGTGCACGTCGGCCACGGGCAGGCGCGCGCCCGACCCGCTGCACCTGGCGCGGCCCGAGGCGGGCCCGGTGGTCCGGGTCCACCCGGCCCTGGGCCTGCCCGACGGGGCGTCGGTGTCGGTGCAGACGCGCTTCGGCCAGGTCGACGCCGTGGCGCGCCACGACGCGGGCCTGCGGCCGGACACGGTGGACCTGCCCCGCGGCTTCCAGGTGGCGGCCACCACGCTGCTGCCCGCCGAGGTGCGCGACGCGGCCACCGGGGCCCCCTGGCTGGACGGGCTGGCGTGCGCCGTCCGCGCGCGCTGAGGACGCGGCGGTCCTCCCCGCGGGCGGACGGGGTCCCGCCGACCCGGACGCCTACTGCTCGGAGAGCTCGAGCGCGCTGCTGACGTCGAGCACGTCGTCGTCCTCGGTCTCCTCCTCCAGCTCCACCGTCGTGTCGGTGGGTGTGCCGTCCCAGTGCACGCCGGGCAGGCGGGCGATGGTCTCGAAGGGCCGGGACTCGACGAGCTGGCTGCGGGCGTGGGTGACGACGGTCAGCAGCTCCAGGCCCGAGGGCACCCCGTTGCTGCTGCGGCCCAGGCCGACGCTGGGCAGCCGCATGCTGGCGCCGATGGTGCTGCGGTTGACGTTGAGCGCGCCGGTCTTCAGCCGGTCGCCGATCTCGGGCAGCAGCGGGTTGTCCAGGCTGGTGAACAGGCTGGTCGCCAGGCGGTAGGTGGCCTGGTTGTGCAGGGCGGCAGCCTCCTCCCAGGACTTCGCCTTGTAGACCAGGAGCGTGGGCCCCGGCGGCTCCTCGTCCAGGAAGGGATGGCCGTTGTCCCAGCTCACCCGGTAGATGGCGGGCCGCACGTAGAAGCCGCGCTTGCTGGGGCTGTCGTGCGCCGCCTCGCACAGCGCGACGTGGCCCTTGCTGGCCAGCGCCCGGCTGAACCGCCGGTAGCGGGTGCGCAGGTTCTCGCTGATGACCGGCCCCATGAACACGTCGGGCTCGAAGGCGTAGCCGACGGACAGGCGCATGGTCTGGCGGACCAGCCGCTCGACGAAGCGCTGGTAGATGCCCTCGGTCACGATGACCCGACCGGTGCTGTTGTGGCGCTGGCCGCTCGTGAGGAAGGCGCCGACCATCACCTCGTAGACGGCCCGGTCCAGCTCGGCGTCGTCGAGCACGATGGCCGTGCCCGAGCCGCCGGCCTGGATCAGCATCGGCAGCTCGGGGCGGTCGATGGTGAGCTGCCGGATGGCGGTCGCGGTCGCGTAGGAGCCGGTCAGCAGCAGGGCGTCCAGCCCCGGGTTGGCCGCGAGGCGCTGGCCGATGACGCTGCCGGGCCCCTGGACCAGGTTGAACACGCCGCGCGGCAGGCGGCAGCGGTCCCACAGCTCGGCGATGGCCTGGCCCACGCCGGGGGTGAACTTGCTGGGCTTGAGCACCGTGGCGTTGCCGGCCAGGATGGCGGCGCCCACGTGGCTCACGGGGACCAGCAGCGGCATGTTGTAGGGGCTGATCACCCCGACGACCCCGCGGGGCAGGCGGTCGCTGCGGGCGCCGATGTCCTCGATGACCCGCGGGGCCAGCAGCTCGACCCCCTCGTCCAGGTACAGATCGAGCGCCCGGATGGTGGCCAGCACCTCCTGCCGGGCCTCCCAGATGGGCTTGCCCACCTCGCGCGCGATCAGGCGGGCGGTGCGCTCCTGGAAGCGGGCGAGCTGGTCGCGGAAGCGCTTGACCGCGGCGGCGCGGTCCGACAGCGGCACGCGGCGCCAGACCTTGGAGCCGATGGCGGCGAAGTCCACGGCGTCGTCGGCGCTGGCCTCGGAGAAGGGGAAGCGGCCCAGCACATCGGACCGGTCGCCGGGGTTGACGCCGTTGATGAAGCCGTCCACGACCTCGGGCTTGACGAAGGATCCGTGGACGTAGTCGCCCCTGCGGAGCAGTCTCTCCCGGGTGTCGTCCACGGCGCTCGCCTCCTTGGTGCCGGCCGGGGAGGGGGGCTGCCCGGTCCCGGCACCGAGGCGGCAGTATAGCCCGCGAGACCGCGAGGCACGCAGCGTGGCGAGCAGGTGTCGAGGTCGTGGCCTGCTTGGCGGCGCCTGGGCGGTGCGGCTATGGGGCGCGCCCTTCCCCGATCCCCCTGCGCGGGGCCCGAGGTGCTGCGTGCACAAGGTCTACGACTCGATCCTCCAGGCTGTCGGCGACACGCCGCTCATCCGGCTGCGCAGCGTGACGGCCGGCTTGAAGTGCACCGTGTACGCCAAGGCCGAGTTCCTCAACCCGGGTGGGTCCATCAAGGACCGCATCGCGATGCACATCATCGACCAGGCGGAGAAGCGGGGGGAGCTGAAGCCCGGCGGCACCATCATCGAGGGCACCAGCGGCAACACGGGCGCGGGCCTGGCCATGGTCGCGGCGCTGCGCGGCTACAAGACCATCTTCGTCCTGCCCGACAAGCAGTCCGAGGAGAAGCGCGCCGCCCTGCGCGCCTGGGGCGCCCGGGTGGTCGTCACGCCGACCAACGTCGAGCCCGACGATCCCCGCAGCTACTACAGCGTGGCCGCCCGGCTGGTGAAGGAGACCCCCAACTCCTTCTACGCCAACCAGTACCACAACCCCGACAACCCCGACGCCCACCTGCACAGCACGGGGCCCGAGCTCTACGACCAGCTCGACGGCAAGCTCGACGTGCTCATCGCCGGCCTGGGCACCGGCGGCACCATCACGGGCATCGGCCGGTACCTCAAGGGCAAGGACGAGAAGATCCAGGTGGTCGGCGTCGATCCGGTCGGCAGCCTGTACTTCGACTACTTCCACACCGGCCAGCTCACCCAGCCCCACACCTACGTGGTCGAGGGCATCGGCGAGGACTTCCTGCCCAGCACCATGGACTTCCAGTTCGTCGACGACGTGGTCCGGGTCAACGACCAGGAGTGCTTCGTGATGACCCGCCGCCTGGTGCGGGAGGAGGGCCTGTTCTGCGGCGCCAGCAGCGGCGCGGCGGTCGCCGGGGCGCTCAAGTACCTGGCGCGCCACGACCGCGAGGGCATGGTCGCGGTCATCCTGCTTCCCGACGGCGGCAGCCGCTACCTCTCCAAGGTCTTCAACGACCAGTGGATGGAGGAGGGCGGCTACCTGCAGGCGCCCATGAAGCTGGGCACGGTCGGCGACCTGCGGGCGCCCCGCGGCAAGCGGGAGCTGATCTCCGTGGCGCCCAACGCCAGCGTCAGCGAGGTCATCGGCACGATGAAGGTGCACAGCATCAGCCAGGTGCCGGTGGTCGGCGAGGGGCGGCTGCTGGGGATGCTCCACGAGAAGCGGCTGCTCGAGAAGGCGCTGGAGGGCAACCGCGGCGGCGTCCAGGTGCGCGACCTGGTCGAGATGACGTACTGCACGGTGGACGACATCACCGAGATCACCGTGCTCACCGAGCTGTTCAAGCGCTTCAAGGTCGCGGTGGTGCTCGACCGGGACAGCCAGCCCGTCGACATCATCACCCGCATCGATCTCATCGACTACATCAGCCGGGTGACCTCGAGCGCCCAGGCCGGAGGTCACCAGTGAGCACCGACGCCAAGGCCGGCCTCTCCACCCTCGCCATCCACGCCGGGCAGCCGCCCGAGCAGGTCACCGGCGCCGTGATGACGCCGGTCTTCCAGACCAGCACCTACGCCCAGCCCCACCCGGGCGCCTGGCCCTGGGAGTACAGCCGCACGCACAACCCCACGCGGACCGCGCTGCAGGACTGCATCGCCGCGCTGGAGGGCGGCAGCCACGGGCTCTGCTTCAGCAGCGGCATGGCCGCGATCGACACCGTGCTGCGGACGCTGTCGCCGGGCGACCACGTCCTGTGCGGGGACGACGTGTACGGTGGTACCTACCGACTGTTCACGAAAGTCTACGCGCGCTTCGGCCTGCGCTTCACCTTCGTCGACATGTCCGATCCGGATCTGCAGGTGCCCCCGGGCACGAAGCTGGTCTGGTGCGAGTCGCCGACCAACCCCCTGCTCAAGACGACCGATCTCGCAGCGGTCGCGCAGAAGGCGCGGGCCGCCGGCGCGATGTTCGTCGTCGACAACACCTTCGCGACCCCCATCTACCAGCGGCCGCTGTCGCTGGGCGCCACGGCCGTCGTGCACAGCACGACCAAGTACCTGAACGGTCACAGCGACGTGGTCGGCGGCGTGATCGTCACCAGCGACGCGGACCTGGCGGAGCGGCTCGCCTTCCTGCAGAACGCCGTCGGCGCGGTCCCCGGCCCTTGGGACAGCTTCCTGACCTTGCGGGGGCTGAAGACCCTCGCCGTGCGCATGCAGCGGCACACCGAGAACGCCACCGCCATCGCCCAGTGGCTCTCCGGCCGGTCGGACGTCGCCAAGGTCCGCTACCCGGGCTTCTCGGGCATGGTCAGCTTCGACCTGGCGGGCGACCTGGACGCGGCCGTGCGCTTCGTGAAGGCGACGCGCGTGTTCACCCTGGCCGAGAGCCTGGGCGGCGTCGAGAGCCTGATCGAGCTGCCGGCCATCATGACCCACGCCAGCGTGCCACCCCAGGTGCGGGCCGAGATCGGCATCGCCGACGGCCTCATCCGCCTGTCCTGCGGGATCGAGGACCTCTCGGACCTGCAGGCCGACCTGGAGCGTGCCTTCGCGGCGGCGGCGGGTTGATCCGCGGCACGGTGGCCGCAGTCTGAGGCGGCGCGCGCCGGCTCCGGTGTCCGGGCGCCGTTATCCAGGCCGGGCCAGGGCTTCCTCCCCCCCCGGTAGCCCCCGCCCCGGAGCCCCCCTGACCACGCCCACCCGCCGCTTCAAGGACGACGTCTTCGAGCAGTTCGCCCGCGTCGGCAAGGCGCTGTCCAGCCCCAAGCGGCTGGAGCTGCTGGACGTGCTGTGCCAGGGGCCCCGCACGGTGGAGGCGCTGGCCGACCAGGTCTCGATGTCGGTGGCCAACACCAGCCAGCACCTGCAGGTGCTGCGGGCGGCGCGACTGGTCGAGTCGCAGCGGGAGGGGACCTTCGTCAGCTACCGCGTGGCGGGCCCGGAGGTCTGCGCGCTCTACCACCAGCTCCGCGGGCTGGCCGAGGCGCGGCTGGCCGAGGTGGAGGCGATCTCGCGCGACTTCCTGGCCAGCCGGGGGGCGCTGGAGTCGGTGGACGGCGAGGAGCTGCTGCGCCGCGCGCTGGACGGAGAGGTCACCGTGCTGGACGTGCGCCCGCCCGAGGAGTTCGCCGCCGCGCACCTGCCGGGCGCGCGCTCGGTGCCCCTGGCGGAGCTGGAGCGGGCGCTGGCCGAGCTGCCGCGGGACCGGGCGGTGGTGGCCTACTGCCGCGGGCCCTACTGCGTGCTGGCGATCGAGGCGGTGGCGCGGCTGCGCGCCCATGGCTTCCAGGCCTTCCGCCTGGAGCAGGGGCCCCTGGACTGGCAGGTGGCGGGCCTGCCGCTGGTGCGCGCGACCTGACGAAGCGACCGGGGCGGGTCGAGGGCGGGGCGCGCTCAGGTGAGCAGGTACTTGCCGGCGGTGAACAGCAGCACGGCGGCGAGCATGGCCTTGATGGGGCCGGCCGGCACGTGGCGCTGGCTGCGGGCCCCCAGGTACATGCCGGCCATGCCGCCCAGGCCGAAGAGCAGGCCCAGCAGCCAGTCCGGCGACACGGAGCGGTCGGGGAACAGGGGCGCGATGGCGGCGTAGAAGGCGACCCCGGCGATGGAGGTGACGAAGGTGCCCATCAGCGCGGCGCCGGCGACGGTGTGCACGGGCAGCCGGAAGATGGTGACGAAGAAGGGCGCCAGGATGGCTCCGCCGCCGATGCCGTAGACGCCGCCGACCACGCCGACGGCCAGGCTGAGCGCCAGGACGGGCAGGGTCGAGAAGGCGTGCTCCTTGCCCTGGAAGCGGTAGCGCACCCGGCGGGCGCCGCGCTCGACCACCTCGATGGGCGGCATGTCCCCGGTGGGCGGGGCGGCGTCGGCGGCCCTGGCGCCCGGCAGCCACTCCCCGACCATCCGGGCCCCGATCGCCAGCAACACCAGGCCGGCGAAGCGCTGGAAGGCGCCGGGATCGGGCAGGAGGGTCACGCGCACCACTGCGCCGAGCAGGACCCCGGGGAGGGTGCCCAGCACGACGGTCCAGGTCAGCGGCCACAGCATCCGCCCCTCGCGGATGTAGCGGAGCACGCCGGAGGGGATGGCGACGATGTTGAAGAGCTGGTTGGTGGCCGAGACCGAGGGCGCGGTGTAGCCGAGCACCGAGACCTGGAAGGGCAGCAGCAGGAAGGCGCCCGAGACGCCGCCCATGGACGTGAAGAAGGAGACCCCGAAGGCCACCAGCGGAGGGACCCAGGGCTCGACCTCGACGCCGGAGATGGGGAAGTGCATGGCCGCGCCTCCCGCGCGTGCGTCGGTCCTAGCACTTCGGGGCGTCGGTGCCCCGCCTCAGCGCGTCCCTGCGTCGATCCGGCCCTCGAGCACCGCCTTGAGCCGGGCGAGGTCCTGCTCGTTGGCCCGACGCATGGCGGCCGCCAGCAGCGGCGCGGCGAGGAGGGCGAATCCGCTGGGTTCGCCACGGTTGCGGAGGGTCATTCGGGTGCCACCCTGGCCGTCCTCCTCGAAGGTGTAGGTGGTCTCCATGGGGAAGGGGCCCTCGGCGGTGCGCATTACGAAGCGGCGGTCGGGCTCCCAGGCGACCACCTCGTAGGTGTAGGCCAGGCGGCGGCCCAGGAAGCGGGCGACGAAGGCCAGCCGGCTGCCGACCGCCAGGGGCGGGGGCGTGCGCCACTCCACGGACTGGATGTTCTGGTACCAGGCGGGCGCCCGGTCGGGGTCGCAGGCCCAGGCGGCGACGAGCGCGACCGGGCGTGCGACCCGGGCCTCGGTGAGCACGTCGACCGGCACCTCCGGTTGCCTCAGGGCTCGATGTCCGCCCGGCGCAGCTCCACCGTGCGGTCGCCCAGGGCCTGCACGGGCCGGGCGTTGTCGTCGTAGTGCACCAGGAATGCGTCGAGCTGGGTCTCCGAGGCCGTGTGCAGGTTGCCGAGCACCACCCACTGCACCCCTTCGGTGCAGGGCGGGGTTGTGAGCGACCCGGGATAGGTCAGGATCGCCGGGTAGGCGTACCAGTCGGCCGGGATCGCGGCGGCCACGGCGAAGGGGGCCTCGTCGGCGCTGTAGGTGCCCCCCTCCTCGGCGGGCATGGCGCCCCAGCCGATGCTGTCCAGGAACACGCTCTCCTCGCCGATGGAGAAGATGATGCCCACCACCAGCAGGGCGCCCGTCTCGGGGTGCTCGTGCACGAAGTGGACCTCCATCGGGAAGGGGACCCCGCCGATCCAGTGCTCGGAGGGGGCGTGGAAGTGGAACTGGACCAGGTCGTAGGTGACCCCGTCCAGGGCGAAGCTGCTGCCGTCGTCGACGGTCCACTTCATGGTGTGACCGTTGTTCTCGATCTCGATGGTGGTGGCGTCCCAGGCCATGTCCACCTCGGCGACCGGGCCGTTGACCACGTCGTCGTCCTGGATGTCGAGGGGCGACTGCTGCTCGCCGCCGCAGTCGGGCCAGTGCTCGGCCCACTCCTCGGGCGGCACGTGACCGTCCTCGTCGCTGTAGCCCCAGTGCGCCTCCTCGCCCCCGTCGCCGGTGCCCCCGTCGCCGGTGCCCCCGTCGCCGGTGCCCCCGTCGCCGGTGCCGCCGTCGCCGGTGCCCCCGTCGCCCGTGCCGCCGTCGCCCGTGCCGCCGTCGCCCGTGCCGCCGTCGCCGGTGCCGCCGTCGCCGGTGCCGCCGTCCGCCGTGCCGCCGTCGGGACCGGGACCGGCGGTGTCGTCGCCGTCCTTCTCGTTGCAGGCCATCGAGAGCATCAGGGCGAGGGCGAGGGTCGAGGTCATGCGGCGGCGCTCCGGGTGAGGGCGGCAGTGTCGGTCAAGCGGCCCGCCGCCGCAAGGACCGGGCGGAGGCGCGGGTCACCAGGGGGCGAAGGCGTCGACGCGGCACCAGCCCTCCACCTCGTCTCCTCCGACCACCCGCAGGCCGGCGTGCAGCAACGCCGCCCGGACCTCCGCCTGCATCGTCGGCCCGAAGCCGGAGACCGCCAGCTCGCCCCCCGGCCCCAGCCAGCCGGCCAGGGAGGGCGCCAGCTCGATGAGCGGCGAGGCGAGGATGTTGGCCACCACCCGGTCGTAGCGGCGGCCCTCGGGGGGGCGATCCGCCAGCAGCAGGCGGTCCTCCAGCCCCGCTCGGCGGGCGTTGCGGCGCGCGACCACCAGGGCAGCGGGGTCCGCGTCGATCCCCACCGCCTCGCTCGCCCCGAGCCGCAAGGCGGCCAGCGCCAGCACCCCGCTGCCGGTGCCGACGTCCAGCACCGTGCCAGAAGTAGGTCGGTCAACCAACCAACGAATGCAGAGCATGGTCGAGGGGTGGCGCGCGCTGCCGAAGGCGCCGTCCGTCTCGATCTCCAGCGCGCCGGCGGGGGCGGGGACCCCGGCCGGCGCGACGACCAGCGGGGCGACCCGCACCGGCCGCAGCGACGCGACCCAGACGCTGTCCCAGTCGACCATCGCCGCCGGCTCCGCGCTGACCGTGGCGCCGGGGAGGAGGCCGCGCACCAGGGCGGCGCAGGCCTCGCCCTCGGCGCTGTGGAACAGGCCGAGCAGGTCGGGGCCCTGGGCTTCGACCTCGGCGGCGCCGGCGTCGACGAGGGCGACGAGGGCGTCCTCGTCCTGGGCGGAGGAGTGGATGCGGACGGCGATGGGCATGCGCCCGGGTAGCCGGCGGCAGCCGGCAGGACCAGGGTGCCGCCAGGCCGCGGTGGGTTAGATGAAGGCGACCTTCAGGTGTGCCGTGTCCCCCCTCCTGCTCCTCCTGTCCTGTGGCTCGGCGGTCGACCCCGATCCCGCCGCTCCGGTCGCTCCGGTCGCTCCGGTCGCCCCTGTCGCCCTGCACGTGCTGGCCGCCGCCAGCCTGTCCGAGGTGCTGCCCCAGGCCGCCGAGGGCTGGCGCGCCGCGGGAGGGGGCACCGTCACCTTCAGCTTCGACGGCACCTCGCGCCTGGCCGCCCAGCTCGCGGCGGGCGCGCCCGCCGACCTGTTCTTCTCGGCCGACCAGGCCTGGATGGACCAGGTCGCCGGGCAGGGCCTGGTCCGGGTGGACTCGCGGGTGGACCTGCTGGGCAACCGGCTGGTGGTCGTGGTCCCCGCCACCTCCACGGCGCGCCCGCCCGACCTGGCCGGCCTGGCGGAGCTGCCGGGCAAGCTGGCCCTGGCCGGCGAGTCGGTGCCCGCGGGCCGGTACGCGAGAGAGGCGCTCGGCGCCGCGGGGCAGCTCCCAGCGCTCGCCCCCCGGGTGGTCAGCGGCGACAGCGTGCGCAGCGTGCTGGCCTGGGTCGCGCGGGGCGAGGCGGCGGCGGGGGTGGTGTACGCGACCGACGCGCGGGTCGAGCCGCGGGTGACGGTGGCCTTCGAGGTGGACGAGGCCCTGCACACGCCCGTCCGCTACCCGGTCGCCGTCACGACAGGCAGCGCCGCGCCCCAGGCCGCCGCCGACTTCCTGGCGTGGTGCGCGGGGCCCGGCCGCGACAGCTTCACCAGCGCGGGCTTCCAGGTGCTGCTACCCTGACAGGTCGGAGCTTCCTCCCCGGATCGGCCGCGACCCGTTAAGGGGGCGGGCTCCCTTCCCTCGGCCCCGCCATGTCCACCCCTCTCCTGCGCGCGCTCACCGTGCTCGCCGCCCTCGCGGTGGCGCCGGGCGTGGCGCATGCCGGCTGCCCCTCGACCGGCGCGACCCTGTTGCAGACCGCCGCCCAGGCGACGGCGGGCTTCCAGGCGCGTGACGCCGCCGCGGTCGAGGCCAGCGTGGCCGAGCTGCGGCAGGACCTGCTCTGCGCGGGCACCGTGCTGGACCCGGCCCAGGCCGCCGCCGTGCACCGCGCCATGGCGCTGCAGTCCTTCCTGGCGGGCAACCTCGACGGCACCCGGCAGGCCTTCCGGGCAGCGCGCGCCGCCGACCCGGTCAGCCAGCTCCCCACGGACCTGGTGCCGGACGGCCACCCCCTGCGCCTGGCCTTCACCGAGGCGGGCAGCGCGCCGGCCTCGGCGACCGAGGCCCTGGGGCAGCGCCCCGGTCAGCGCACCTGGGTCGATGGTCGCGCCGGCACCGAGCGGCCGACCGACCGCCCCGCGATCGTCCAGGCGGCGCTCAGCACCGGCCCGATGGTGGGCAGCGTCTACCTCTTCCCTGGCGAGCCGCTGCCCGGCTGGGCCACGCCCATCGACGCGGCGCCGGCCCAGGTGGCGGTGGCCTCGGCGCCCCCGACCCCCGCCTCGGCGGCCGGCCCCGCGGCGGTCGGCAGCGGCAAGCCCTCGGGAGACAAGCCGGCCAGGGGCAAGCCCGAGCCGACCGCTGCGCCCGCCAGCTCCAGCGTGACCCTGGCCACGGCCGAGCCGCCCAAGGAGCGGCGCGAGCGCCAGGACAAGCCGCGGGATCCCGACGCGCGCCGCGGCCCGTCCAAGGCCCTGCTGTTCACCGGCCTGGGCCTGGGCGCGGCCTCTGCCGGCCTGTGGGGCGTGGCCGTGCTCGACGGCATGGCCTATGAGCGGCACACCGAGGACGCGCTCGACGGCGACTACCGCAAGGCCCAGGACGTCGAGGACGCCCAGGCCGAGATCGACGCGCACTACAACCGGGTCAACGCCCTGGGCTACGCGGCCCAGGCGGCGACCGCCACCACCGGCGTCGTGCTGGTCGCGTCCTTCGTGTTCTGATGCAGGGAGAGCGCCGCTACGAGGTGATCGAGGCCCTGGGCACCGGTGGCTTCGGCACGGTGTACCGGGCCCGCTACCTGGGCGAGGGGGGCTTCACCCAGATGGTGGCCCTCAAGGTGCTCAACCCCGAGATGGCCGCCATCGGCGAGATCGCCAGCCGCCTGCGGGACGAGGCGCGGGTGCTGGGCCTGGTGCGCCACCGCGCCATCGTCCAGGTCCACCGCCTGGTGCAGCTCGACGAGGGCTGGACCGTCGTGATGGAGCTGGTCGAGGGCGCCGACCTGGCCCAGGTGCTCAAGGCCGGCATCACCGTGCCGATGGGGCCCGCGCTGGAGATCGTCAGCGAGGTGGCCGCCGCCCTGCACGTCGCCTGGTCGAGCCCCGGCCCCGACGGCCGGCCGCTGCGCCTGCTGCACCGCGACATCAAGCCGTCGAACATCCAGATCACGCCGGTGGGCGAGGTGAAGGTCCTGGACTTCGGCATCGCGCGCGCCGACTTCGACGAGCGCGAGGCCATGACCAAGAAGCTGGCCTTCGGCTCCACCGAGTACATGGCGCCCGAGCGGCTGGACATGATGGACGGCCCCGCCGCCGACGTGTACTCGCTGGGCACCGTGCTCTACGAGATCCTGACGGGAAAGGGCTTCGGTCGGACCTCGGCGGTGCGCGAGCGCCACGTGCCGCGGGTGGACAAGGCGGTCAGCGCCCTGCGGCAGGCGCTGGGACCCCGGAACGACGCCATCGTCGAGCTGGTCGCCGACATGCTCGGCTGGGACCCGGCCCTGCGCCCGGACGCGCGCGCGGTGGAGCGGCGGGCCCTGACCCTGCGCGGCCACATGCCGGGCGAGCCGCTGCGGTTCTGGGCCGAGGATCACGTGCCGCGCGCCATGGCCGCGCGCGAGGTGGCCGCCGACCGCTCTCGCACCGGGTCGATCCTGATCGAGCGCCCGGGGCAAGGGACCTCGGCCGAGACCATGGGCCTGGGCGCCTGGAGCGAGGGGGCCACCCCTCCGCCGGCCGACGCCGCCGCCCCGGTCGAGCCCGCGGCCGTCGAGCCGCACCCGGCCAAGCAGATCAAGCGCCGGGCGGCGGACCCCACCGACGCCCCCTCGGTGGCCTTCGCGATCGGCCCCCAGCCCAAGGCGCCGCGGCAGCTCGGGCCGGCCCCGGCGGCCCTGCCTGCCCCGCTTCCGCCCGAGCCGGACGAGTCGCCCCTCTTCCGCGACGCGGCGACCGAGCTGCCCGGCAGCCCGACCCTGGTCGCGCTGGTCGACCCTGCGCCGGCCGCGCCTCCCCGGGACCTCGCGGCCGCGGCCGCGGCGAGCCTCGACGCGCCCGCTGCGGCTCCGGCCTCGCCGGCTCCGGCCCTGCCGGCTCCGGCCCCGCCGGCTCCGGCCCTGCCGGCTCCGGCCCCGCCGGCTCCGGCCCTCCCGGTCCCGGCGGAACCCGCCCCGGTCCCCGCGGCCGCCGCTGCCACGCTGCCGGCGGACGACGCGACCGAGGACTGGCTGCCGCCCCGGCGCCGCAGCCCGCTGCCGTACCTGGTCGGCGCGGCTGCCCTGGTCTTCGTGGTGGGCCTGGGGCTGGCGCTGCGAGGGGACCCCGCGCCGACGGCCGCCCCCGCGGCGCAGCCGTCCCTTGCGCCCGCCGCCGCGCCC
>JAKLKF010000280.1 GCA_023150805.1 Myxococcota bacterium
GTACTTGGCCTGGGGCGGCACCGCGCGGACCTCGTAGGCCAGGTTGTTGCGGCTCACGCCGCCTTCGAGCCGGGCCAGCGTGACGCCCAGGTGCTTCTCGAAGTGGGCGCAGATGTCGTCCACCACGTCGGGCTTGGCCGTGGCAGTGAAGCAGAACACCGGCGAGGGCTGCTCGCCCTGGCTGCGCCGGATGAAGCGCGAGACGTACAGGTAGTCCGGGCGGAAGTCGTGCCCCCACTTTGACAGGCAGTGCGCCTCATCGAAAACCCAGGCACCGATCTCGCGGTGCGCCAGGGCGTTGCTGAAGGCCGTGCTCCGAAACTGCTCAGGCGCGACGAAGATCAGCCCCAGGTCGCCGAGCCGCAGCTTGTCGAGCATGGCCCGCCGCTCCAGCGGGTTGAGCAGGCTGTTGAGGTCGCCGGCGCAGGTGATGCCGCGCGCCTCCAGGTTGTCCACCTGGTCCTTCATCAGCGACTGCAGCGGCGAGACGACGACGGTGAGACTGCCGTTGCGGTAGTAGCGGGCGAGGGCAGGCAGCTGGAAGCACAGGGACTTGCCGCCGCCGGTGGGCAGGATCGCCAGGCTGGGCGTGCCGGCAAAGCCGTGTTCGACGATTGCCTGCTGCAGGGAGCGCCCGTCGGGGGTGGTCGGCGTGCTGCGGAAGCGGGTGATGCCGGGGAAGAACCGGGGTAGCAGCGCCTCGAGGTCGTGGTGGTCGCGGCACCAGCCGCAGCCGGGGTCGCCGCAGGGGGTGTCCCGCAGCGCGGCGATGGCCTCCCGCGTGCGTGGGAAGTTCTTGGCGACCCAGGGCGGCAGCACCGAGTTTCCCCCGGCAACCCGCAGCCACGCGAGCACGTAGGCCAGCGGCTTGTGCCATTCCGGGTCGGCCAGCCACGGCTCGAGCAGCCGGCGCTGCGCGGTGCTGCACACCTTGCCCGTGGTCGCGCGCTGCCAGGCGCTGGCGACGTCTTCAATAGACGGGCGCAGGCTCCGCCGCAGGGTGGCGAAGAAGTTGGCGACGCCCTTGCCGTTCTCCCGCGACAGCAGAAAATGC
>JAKLKF010000281.1 GCA_023150805.1 Myxococcota bacterium
CCCCTCTGTGTCGGGGTGGGGTCTGCGACGTGCGCTGTGGCTTCTGGGCGCGCATCGCGATCCTCACGGCGTTTCAATCCCCTCTGTGTCGGGGTGGGGTCTGCGACAACGACCACTGCTCATATCTCCAGGTCGAACCCGGCACGTTTCAATCCCCTCTGTGTCGGGGTGGGGTCTGCGACATCGTCGTCTTCCCCGGCAAGCGCCTCTCCGACCAGCGCCAGTTTCAATCCCCTCTGTGTCGGGGTGGGGTCTGCGACGCAGCGGAACGCCGCCCAAGACGCCCTAGGGCTGACCAGTTTCAATCCCCTCTGTGTCGGGGTGGGGTCTGCGACCGGGCACGGTGACCCAGGGCTACCTGGCGGACTGCGGCAAGTTTCAATCCCCTCTGTGTCGGGGTGGGGTCTGCGACCGGGGGCCTCGAACTCGGGGAGGTGCTCTACCAGAGCACGTTTCAATCCCCTCTGTGTCGGGGTGGGGTCTGCGACCGGTGGGCCGGGAAGTGTAAGCGCTGTACCTCCGCGGCAGTTTCAATCCCCTCTGTGTCGGGGTGGGGTCTGCGACCCCCCGGGCGGTCTGGGAAGCGGCACGCGCCGACCGCTGTTTCAATCCCCTCTGTGTCGGGGTGGGGTCTGCGACCTGGAGTCGCCATGATCCCCCGCGATGGTATCTGGGCTGGTTTCAATCCCCTCTGTGTCGGGGTGGGGTCTGCGACCTTCGGCGGCAAGACGAAGAACACCGCCTGGAGCCCCTGTTTCAATCCCCTCTGTGTCGGGGTGGGGTCTGCGACTCGAGTCGAGGGCGCCCAGTGCTGAAACACGGTCACGGAAGTTTCAATCCCCTCTGTGTCGGGGTGGGGTCTGCGACTAGCCCGATCCTGTTCTGGGCGATGCTGATGGCGCTGGTGTTTCAATCCCCTCTGTGTCGGGGTGGGGTCTGCGACATCGACCGCGTATACCGCGGCGACGCCAAACCCCAACAGTTTCAATCCCCTCTGTGTCGG
>JAKLKF010000282.1 GCA_023150805.1 Myxococcota bacterium
GACGGTGGTCAACAACGTCGAGACCTTCGCCGCTGCGGCGCACATCGCCCTGCACGGTGGGGCCTGGTGGGCCACCTTGGGCGTGCCCGGCAGCACCGGCAGCAAGCTGCACTCGGTCAGTGGCGACGTGGCGCGCCCAGGCGTCTACGAATGGCCGTTCGGCGTCACGGTGGCCGAGATCCTGGCCGAGGCCGGCGCCACCGATGTGCAGGCGGTACAGGTGGGCGGGCCCTCGGGTCAGTGCCTGGCGGCACATGAGTTCGGCCGCCGTATCGCCTTCGACGACGTACCGACCGCAGGCGCGTTCATGGTGTTCGGCGCCGGCCGCGACATGTTCGAAGTGGCCCGAGGCTTCGCGCAGTTCTTCGCCCACGAGAGCTGCGGCTTCTGCACGCCGTGCCGGGTGGGCACCGAGCTCGTGCGGCGGCGCTTCGACAAGCTCGCCGCGGGCTATGGCTCGATCTTCGACGAGGCCGAACTGCGCGCACTCGAGTCGCTGCTGCACGGCAGCACCCACTGCGGACTGGGTGCCAGCGCCACCAACCCGCTGCGTGACACGCTGGCGCGCTTTCGCCCCGCCTACGAGAGCCGGCTGGGGTCGCCGCGCTTCGTGCCGGCATTCGACCTCGACGCCGAGCTGGAGCCGGCGCGCCGCGTGACCGGCCGCGACGATGCGCGAGCGCACTTGGAGCGCCAGGGATGAGCGGGCACTTCAGCTTCGATGGCGCGGCCGTGCCGTTCGAGGATGGCGAGACGTTGATCGCCGCTGCCACGCGTGCCGGCCACCACGTGCCGCATCTGTGCTGGCACCCGGCACTGGGGCCCAGCGGCGCCTGCAGGCTGTGCACGGTGCGTGTGGATGGCCGGCTGGCCGCCGCCTGCACCACGCGCGCCGCCGCCTCGGGCTGGCCCTGGAGCGTGCGGACGGTCATCTCCTCCTCGGCGACCGCCCGGCCCTGCGCCCCGCCGTCCGGCAGCGCCGC
>JAKLKF010000283.1 GCA_023150805.1 Myxococcota bacterium
GTGACGGCGCGCTGGATGTCGCCGGCGATGGCGCTGGGGGCGCGCTGGCGGACCGATTCGATGCTCTCCGGCTCGACGCCGCCGCGGGCCGGCAGCGGGTTCCAGACCGCCTCGACCGGCGGTGCCTCGACGCTGGCGAGGTGGAACAGCGGCGATTCGGCGGGCCGGATGCCGGCGCCCAGGTTGCCGGCGCTGCCGTTGCCGAGGCGCAGCGTGGCCTCGAGGAGCGTGCCGGCGGCGGGGTGGCGGCCGAATTCGCCGTCGCCGAAGCGCAGCCAGGCGCTGCCGTCGGCTTCGATCTCGACCACGAAGGCGGTGTCCTGCGGGCTGCTGGCGAGCAGGTCGCGGCGGGCCTGCCAGGTGCTGCCGTCGGCGTCGAGCACGATCTGGGCGATGGCCTGGCGGATGTCCTGGTCGAGGGCGTCGCGGGCGGCGTCGGGCAGCTGGCCGCCGGGCAGGGGGCTGGCCTGGGTGATGGGCTGGCCGGTCGTCGGCAGGCGGGGGCGGAAGCGGGCGTGCTGCGGGCGGGGCTCGGCTGGCGATGCTTCGCCGCAGGGCGGCCGGCAGGTAGCCGGCACCGGCTTCAGTACCGGGTTGGCGGCGGGCACCTGCGGCAGGGCGCAGGTGGTGCTGAGGCCGTGGTCGGCCAGCACGATGTTGCCGTGGGCGAGGCTGAGTTCGTCGAAGTAGGCGGTGCCGCGGCGGCTCGACAGGGTGAGGGCGAAGGGCAGGGCGTCGCGGGGGTGCCATTCGATCTCGGTGACGGGCACTGCGCTGTCGTCGGGCTCGGGCTTGAAGCGGCCGCCCAGCGCGTCGGTGGTGAGCTGCGGTTCGGCGCACAGGCGCACGGCGTGGCGGCGGGCCGGGTTGGCGTTGGCGGTGCTGCCATC
>JAKLKF010000284.1 GCA_023150805.1 Myxococcota bacterium
GAGATCGCCCGCTGGACCGGTGTGCTCGGTCTGGCTTGGGCCTTCAAGCCGTTGTGGAGCCCCTTCCTCGAGCTGGCGCCGAGCAAGAAGCGGCTCGTCGTGGCGTTCCAATTCACGGGCGCCGTCGGCCTGGCCCTGCTCGCCCTGGCCGTGCAGCTGCCCATGTTCTTCGCTGCCAGCATCGCCGTGCTGTTCGTGCTGGCCTACACCTCGGCCACCCACGACATCGCGTGCGACGGCCTGTACATGGCCAGCCTGAGCCCGCGCCAGCAGGCAGCGTA
Organism: Myxococcota bacterium; assembly: GCA_023150805.1. GTDB lineage: Bacteria > Myxococcota_A > UBA796 > UBA796 > UBA2385 > UBA2385. The sequence continues at coordinate 282 of JAKLKF010000284.1, forward strand.
TGCAGGCTGGCAGGGTGCATTCTTCAATGCGTCGAAGTTCCTCACGCTGGGTGGGCTGCTGGTGCTGGCCGGCCATCTCGAGCGCCGCGTGGGCGTGCACCACGCCTGGTCGGTGATCTTCGTGCTGTTGGCGGGGCTGCTGGCCACGCTGGCCGCCTACAACGCCTGGGCGCTGCCGGCCGGCGGCAACGCCAGTGTGCGCACCGCCGACGCACGCGACGCACGCGCCGTGCTCGCCACCCTGGGTCGCGTGCTGCGGGCCTTCGTGGCCAAGCCCGGCATCGCCTTGGCCATCGTGTTCATCGTGTTGTTTCGCCTGGCCGAGGGCCAGGTGCAGACCATCGGCCCGCTCTTCCTGATCGAGGCCCGCGACCGCGGCGGACTGGGTCTGACCACCGAACAGGTGGGCGGCATCTATGGCACCGCCGGCACGGCGGCATTCCTGCTCGGCAGCATCCTGGGCGGCACCTTCACCAGCTGGCTGGGCCTGCGGCGCGCCATGCCGTGGTTGATCGTCGCCATGGCCATTCCGAACGTCGTGTTCTGGTACCTGGCTGCCGTGCGTCCCGAGCATCTGGCCCACACCGGCGTGGCTGTCGCCGTGG
>JAKLKF010000285.1 GCA_023150805.1 Myxococcota bacterium
TCGTACTTCTTGGGCGGGCTGAACAGCGTCTTGTCGTGGTTCATCCAGCCGACCAGGAGCAGCACCTCGGGGTGCAGCTCGCGGTCCTTCTTGTTCAGCTCGTCGTAGGCCCAGCCCCTGGGATGCACGAGGCCCTGGGCGCGCGCCAGCTCCACGTCGTCGAAGCCGAACTTCCGGCTCCAGGTCTCGTTGATCCACTCGCTCACGAGGTCGAGCGGAACCCAGCCCTGGCGGGCCGAGACGCCCTCGATGTCGTCGAAGAGGGCGGGCGCGATGGTCGCGAGGAGCTTCTTGGCCTGCTCGTCGGCGCCCTGGGCCTTGGCCCGGTCGTACTTCGGCCACAGCGAGCCGGTCAGGTAGACCTCGCCGGGCACGAGCTGGTCCCACTGGTCACCATCGAGGAACCAGCCGGCGTCCAGCAGGTCGGCGGTGAGGCGCGCGGCCTCGAAGCGCCCGCCGATGGAGCGGTGGAAGGACAGCAGTTCGGCGACTCTGAGCGTGCGGTTGCTGCGGAACAGCAGCTCGGCCTGGGCGGGCACGTCCTCGACGCGACCGGCATAGCGGGGCTCGGGCTTGGGGGGCGCGTGGCGCAGACCCTCGATGAGCCCGCCGGCCCGGTCGAAGGCCGACAGGAAGCGCTCGGCGCCGGTGGAGCCACCCCGGGCGAGCTTGACCAGCTCGACGTGCCCGTGGGGGTTGCCGTGGGTCTTGCGCCACGCCGACAGCGCCTCGAACAGCTCGGGCCAGAGCATCGGCGGCTCGTCCGCGTTCTCGGCGGCGACCAGGGCCAGGAAGCGGTCCACGCGCAGGCCGAGGGTGACCGCGGCGGCCAGCTCGCGGGAGAGGTGCGTGACCTCGGCGTCGGTCTGCCGGGTG
>JAKLKF010000286.1 GCA_023150805.1 Myxococcota bacterium
CCGCATCGTGCTCGGTGTGGCAGGCCGATCCCACCGATGCGGCCACCCTGTCGGCGACCTGGGCCAGCACGCAACGCCCGCTGACACCGGGGAAGGACACATGCAGCGTGTTCGGCAGCCGCAGTTCCGGATGACCGTTGAGCTGCAGCCCCGGGACACCGTCTGCCAGCCGCGCATGCAAGCGGTTACGCAGCGCCCGCAGTCGATCCGTCAGCGCTGGCAGCTCGGCTGAAGCCAGCGCCGCAGCCGCCCCGAGCGCGACGATCAGCGCCACGTTCTCCGTGCCGGGACGCAGGCCCTGTTCCTGGTCGGCGCCGTGGAGGATCGATCGGAGCGGCGTCCCGGTGCGCACGTACAGCGCACCGATGCCCTTGGGCGCACTGAACTTGTGCCCGGCGATCGTCAGCAGGTCCACGCCGAGAGCGCCGACGTCCACCGGCTGCTTGCCCACCGACTGCGCGGCATCGGTGTGCAGCAGCACCCCGCGCGGGCGCGTGATCGCGGCGATGTCGGCGACCGGCTGCAACGTGCCCACCTCGTTGTTGGCGTGCATCACCGAGACCAGCGCCGTGTCAGGGCGCAGGGCCTGCTCGACGGCCGTCGCTGCAACCCTTCCGCATGCGTCGACAGGAACTACCGACACCGCCCAACCTTGATCCCGCAACGCCGCCGCCAGTGCCGCGACCGCCGGGTGCTCGACCGCGCTGATCACGAGGTGCCGCCTGGATGGACCCATGGCGCGCGCCACGCCGAGCAGCGCCAGGTTGTTCGCTTCGGTGGCGCAGCCGGTGAAGACGATCTCCCGCGGCTGCGCACCGATCAGCGTGGCCACCTGCTCGCGCGCTCGGCTCACCGCCTGGGCC
>JAKLKF010000287.1 GCA_023150805.1 Myxococcota bacterium
TGAGGGCGGGAGATTACTCGCGCGCGGGCTCGTTGCCACCGTCTTCGATCGGTCAGCCCGGGTGACCGGCCGGCAGATGGAACACCTGCTTCAAGTAGGCGAGGAAGGTCTGGTCGTCGCACAGCACCTTGCCGGGGCTGTCCGACAGCTTCGCGACCGGCTGGCCGTTGCACTGGGTGAGCTTCATCACGATGTGCAGCGTGGGCCCGCCCATGTCGTTGGTGAGGTTGGTACCGATGCCGAAACCCGTTTGCGTGCGGTCGGCAAATCGGCGGTACAGCTCGAAGGCCAGCGGCAGGTTCAGGCTGTCGCTGAACACCAGGCGCTTCGTGTGCGCGTCCACCCGCAGCCGCGCGTAGTGCGCGAGCGCCTTCTCGCCCCAGGCCACCGGGTCACCCGAGTCGTGGCGCAGGCCATCGAACAGCTTGGCGAAGTACAGGTCGAAGTCGGCCAGGAAGGCGTCCATGCCCACCACGTCGGTCAGGGCGATGCCCAGGTCGCCCCGGTATTCCTGCACCCATGCCTCCAGCGCGGCCTTCTGGTGGTCGCGCAGGCGCACGGTGCCCAGGGCCTGGAAGGTCTGCAGGTACTCGTGCGCCATGGTGCCGAGCGGCGTGAGATCGTGACGGCGCGCGAGGTCGACGTTGCTCGTACCGACGAACTTCGGCCCGATGCCGGCCTTGAGCGTCGCGACGACCTCCTCCTGCCAGTCGCGCCCGTGGCGCCGGCGCGTCCCGTAGTCGGCGATGCGGAAATCGGGATCGGCCACGGCGTTGATCCGCGCGATCTTCGCCGCGAGGCGCCGCCGTCCTTCGTCGCGGTCCGGCGACGGGTATCGGCGCCGGTTCCACGACTCC
>JAKLKF010000288.1 GCA_023150805.1 Myxococcota bacterium
TCAACGCCTGGGCCTCGTCGAGCACCAGCGTGGCCCACTCGCGTGCGGCGAACGCCTCGGCGTCGCGCAACAGCAGGGCGTAGGACACGATCACCAGGTCACCGGCGCCGGCGGCCTCGACTTGCGCCGCACGCTCGCCCTCGCCGCGCCCATAGACGCCTGGACGCAACCCCGGCGCGAAGCGTGCGCACTCCTGGGCCCAGTTGTCGCACACGCTGGTGGGGGCCACGACCAGTGCCGGCCCTTGCTGTGCGCGCGCCAGCAGCAGCGCCAGCGTCTGCACTGTCTTGCCCAGGCCCATGTCGTCGGCCAGGATGGCGCCGAACCCGGCTTCGGCCAGACGCCGCAACCAGACATAACCTTCCAATTGATAGGGTCGCAGCGTGGCCTGCAGTCCCGCCGGCACTGCCGGCTCGAGGGCAGCAGCGCGCTCCAGATCAGCCGCGCGGCGACGCCAGGCGGCGTCGCCTTTCAGGCCGAGCTCGGACGCAGCATCGGCCAGCCAGGCCCCGGCGGTGGATCCGAGCTTGACGCCTGCTTCTGCGGCTTCACCCAGCGCATCCAGCTCGGCAAGGCGCTGGCGCAGTTGGTCGGCCAAGCGCAGATACTGGCCCTCACCCAGGGCGACGTAGCGGCTTCCCTGGGCATCGCGCAGCAGCGTGAGCAGTTGCTGCAGCGACAGCACCCGCCCCTCGTCCAGCCGCAACTCGCCCTGAAGCTCCAGCCAGCCACGGCGGCTGGCCAGCGTGGTGGCGAAAGCCTTGCCTTGCGGCGCGTGCACCCTCACCGGCTGGCCCTTGGGCCACTCGACGGCGCGCACAGCCTCGTCCTCGCCGGCCATCCGACCGAGTTCAT
>JAKLKF010000289.1 GCA_023150805.1 Myxococcota bacterium
TCCGGGCCGCGCCACCGGTCGGACCGGACCGCGGCGGCGTCAGCGCACCGCCTGCCCCCACACCTGCCAGGCGCCCGCGGCCGCGTCCCAGGTGTAGACACGCGCCGTGACCGGGTGGTCGCTGGCCTCGTGGATCCGGGCGACGCCGACGGCCATCACGCGGTCCAGCTCCTCGTCGCCCGCGGGCCAGGCCAGCAGCACGTCGCGCCCGGGCACGGCCAGGCGCACGCCCTCGCCGTACCAGGCCGACAGCAGGTCCGGCGCGAGGACCGCCGCGTGGTCCAGACCGTCCCCCTCGGCCGACAACCGGTAGGTGCGAGGCATGTCGATGACGGCGACCTCCTCGGGCCGACCCGGCCCCAGCGAGGCGCGGGCGCGCGCAGTGGCGGCGGCGCGCGCCTGGCCCAGGCTCAGCCCCCAGGACGCCAGGTCGGCCTGCGTCGCGTAGCGGTAGCCCCCGTCCACCTGCACGGTCAGGCACAAGAGCACGGCCTCGGCCAGCGGCTCGCACGCCAGCTCGGCCGCCGCCCCTCCTGCGGCGGCGCGGCGCTCCCGCTGCCGGACCGGCTCCTCGGGAGGCTCCACCGCCACCCCCCACGCCGGCGCCAGCGACGGCGCCGAGGGCATCGCCGCGCCCGCGCCCGGCGGCGCGCCCTCCGCCCTGCCGGGGACGCCGGCCAGGGCGAGCATCCCCACCACCAGGCGAGCCCACCTCGGCCTGGCCCCGGTCCCGCTCACGGGGCCTCCAAGGGGGGAACCCCTCCAGGTTCCCCCCGGCCGCGGGGCGGCCTCCCCCCTCCGGGGACGTTCGCTGCGCTCACGGGGCCTTCTGGATCCGG
>JAKLKF010000028.1 GCA_023150805.1 Myxococcota bacterium
CTGCGCGGCCTTCGCCAGCGCCTCGGCCGCCACCTTGCGGGCGAGCGCGGCCTTGTCCTCGTCCCCCGGCGGGCGCGGCCGGGGGGGAGGCGTCGCCTGGGCGCGGGCCAGGGCCTCGGCGGCCAGGCGGCGGGCCAGCGCGACCTTGTCCTCCTCCACCGCGGCGGGCGCGGGCTCCGGCTCGGCCTCGGGCACCAGACCGTCGGGGCTGAGCTCCTCGGGCTCCTCGGGCGGGAGGGCGGGCGGACCGCTGGGCGTCGGCCGCTTCATCAGCGGGTCGTTCAGCTCCAGCGGCCCCGCGTCGATGGGGGCCTCGGCCTCGTCCTCGTCGATGTCGGGTAGCGGCAGGCCCCGGTTGAGATCGGGGGCCTCGAAGAGGCTGGAGAGGGGATCGAAGCCCTTGTTGCGACCGGCCATTCCGGATCCTCCTGAGGGGGCCCCGAGGTCCGCCGACCCCCCGGGGCGGTCGCGGTCCCGTGCAGATGGGCACCGCGCGCGCTGTCAAGCGGGCTACGCTGTAGCCGCGATGCAGGTCGAAAGCAACGAAGGAGGGGCACAGGGCGAGGTCGAGCGGCTGGTCGCGCGTCCCGGCGTGGTCAGCGTGGTGCTGGTTCGCCACGGACAGACCGCCTGGAACCGCGAGCGCCGCTTCCTGGGCCGCACCGACGTCCCCCTGGACGAGCGGGGGCGTCGGGAGGCGATGGTCGTGGGGCAGCGCCTGGCGGGCCTGCCCGTCGACCGCGTGGTGAGCAGCCCCCTGTCGCGCGCCGCCGACACCGCCCGGGCCATCGCCGCCCCCCATGGCCTGCCGGTGCAGGCCCACCCGGAGCTGGTCGAGCTGGCCCAGGGCGTCCTCGAAGGGCAGCTCGGCGCCGAGCTGCCGCTGCGTCACCCCGCCTTCCTGGCGGCCTGGCTGGCCGACCCTGGCACGGCGCGGATCCCCGGCGGGGAGACCCTGGTCGAGTGCCAGGCGCGGGGGCTGCGCGCGCTCCAGGAGATCGCCGCCGCCGGGCGGCCGGGTCGCGCCGTGGTGGTGGTGAGCCACCAGATGCTCATCTCCGCGGTGCTCTGCCACGTCCTGGACCGGTCGCTGCACCACTTCCGCGAGGTGGGGCACAAGAACGCGGCCTTCTCCGTGCTGGCCTTCGAGGCGGGCCGCCTGGTGGCGGACCACGTCCACGAGCACGCCCACCTCGCCGCGCTGGGGACCGAGGGCCAGCCCGCGCCGGGACCGGCGCTGCGGGCCTGATCGGCGGCGGCGCGGGGCTCAGGGCGCGCGCACGACCAGCCGCGCCGTCACCTGCTCGGTGCGGGGCATCAGGCAGACGCCGCCGCTGCACGCCTGCCAGCGCACGTCGAAGGTGGCGACGTGCTCGCCGGCCGGGGGCGCCTTCAACACGGGCACCAGCACCACCGCGTCGAAGTCGTACTGCTCGCGGAGCCGGCCGGGGGCGGCGGGGTCGGGGGCGGACAGCCCGGGCGGCAGGCTGGGCGGGCCCAGGGAGAGCCCGCCGGGGTCCGTCACCTGCACGTGGAGCATGTCCTGGTAGACGTGGAAGCCCGGGGGCACCACCACGGTCAGCTCCAGCGCGGCGCTGGATCCCGGCGCGACGGTGGTCGTGCCGCCGACGATGGCCACCGTGGCCTGGGAGACGGCCGGCGAGGCGGGCACGGGCAGGCCGGGCAGGCCGCCGCCGGCGAGGGCGGGGCCCCACAGCACGGAGAGCGTCAGGGCGCACAGGGTTCCGAGCATCAGCAGTGGGCTCCGTAGAGGCAGCCGACCTCTACCGCGGGCGGCTGCCGGGTGGGACCCTCGGCGGCCGCGGAGGCGTCCCCCCGCGTGATAGCGGCGCGCCATGCCCGCCGCCGTGACCGCCGCCGCTGGCGCCGCCGCCCCGCCGGACCGCTACCGCACCGTCGCGGTCGTGATCCCCGCCCTGGACGAGGAGCGCGCCCTGCCGCGGGTGCTGGCCGAGCTGCCCCCGGTCGGCCACGTCATCGTGGTCGACAACGGCAGCCGGGACGGCACGGCCCGGGTCGCGGCCCAGGCGGGCGCCATCGTGCTGTCCGAGCCCCGGCGGGGCTACGGGCGCGCCTGCAAGGCGGGCATCGCCGAGGCCGCGCGACGAGGCGCGGAGGTGCTGGTGATCCTCGACGGCGACCACAGCGACTACCCCGCGGAGCTGCCGCTGCTGGTCGATCCGGTGCTCCAGGGCCAGGCCGACCTGGTGCTGGGCGATCGCACCGCCCGCGCCGAGCCGGGCTCGCTGTTCCCGCAGCAGCGCTACGGCAACGTGCTGGCCACCTTCCTGATCGCCCGGGTCACGGGCCACCGCTACCGAGACATGGGGCCCTTCCGCGCGGTCGCGATGCCGGCCCTGCTGGCGCTGGAGCTGCAGGACGACAACTACGGGTGGAACGTGGAGATGCAGATCAAGGCGGTGCGCCGGGGGCTGCGGATCCGCGAGGTGCCGGTCGGCTACCGCCCCCGCATCGGCCAGTCCAAGGTCAGCGGGACCCTGCGCGGGACGGTGCGGGCGGGCGGCAAGATCCTGTGGTCCGTGGGGCGCTACCGGTGAGCGGGGTGGTGGTGCGTGCTCGCGCGCGGGTCGTGGTGCTGACGCGCGACCCGACCCCGGGGCGGGTGAAGACCCGGCTGGTGCCCGCGCTGGGTGCAGGGGGCGCGGCGCGCCTGCACGAGGCCCTGGCCCTGCACACCGTCGGCGTGGCCCTCGCCTCGGGGCTGCCGGTGGTCGTGGCCCTGGACGGCGCGCGAGCGGGGCCCTTCGCGGAGGCGCTGCGGCGGGCGGGCGCTGTGGTGGTGCCGCAGGGTGCCGGCGACCTGGGCGCGCGCATGGCGGCGGCGACGAGTGGCCCCGGACGGCACGTCCTGGTCGGCTCGGACTGCCCGGGGCTGCAGGCCGACGACCTGGTGCAGGCCGCGGCGACGCCGGGCCTGTGCCTGGGACCCGCGGTCGACGGCGGCTACTGGCTGGTGGCCCTGGACGGCGCGCCCGCGGGCCGGCCCAACCCGGCGCACGCGATCTTCGAGCGGATCCCCTGGTCGACCGACCGCGTGCTGCGTGTGACGCTGGAGCGGGCGCGCGCCGCCGGCCTGGAGGTGCGCACGCTGACCACGCGCGCCGACCTGGACCTGCCCCAGGACCTGGCGGCCCTGGCCGCCGATCCCACCTGCCCGCCGGCGCTCCTCCCCCTCCTCGTCCGCTGACGGCCCTCTCCCCTCACCCGCCCTCCCCCGCCTGCTGGAGCCCGCCGTGCCCCTCGTCGACACCCTCCCCTCGCCCCTGCGCACCGTGCACATCATGGGGGTCGGCGGCACCGCGATGGCCGCCCTGGCCGGCATGCTGGTCGACGCCGGCTACCAGGTGACGGGGTCCGATCGCGGCCGGGTCTACCCGCCGATGAGCGACTACCTCGAGCGCCTGGGGATCCGGGTGATGGAGGGCTACCAGGCCTCCAACCTGGACCACCGCCCCGACCTGGTCGTGGTCGGCAACGCGATCCGCGCCGACTACGAGGAGGCGGCGGCCCTGCTGCGGGGCGACCTGCCCTACCTGAGCTTCCCCTCGCTGCTGGGCCTGCGCTTCCTGGCCGAGCGGCAGAGCATCGTGGTCGCCGGCACCCACGGCAAGACGACCACCACGGCGCTGATCGCCTGGCTGCTGGAGGCGACCGGTCGGCAGCCGGGCTTCCTGGTCGGCGGGGTGGCGCGCAACTTCGACCGCACGGCCCGGGCCGGCGCCGGCCCGCACTTCGTCATCGAGGGCGACGAGTACGACACGGCCTTCTTCGACAAGGGGCCGAAGTTCCTACACTACCGGCCGCGCACCGCGATCCTGACCAGCGTGGAGTTCGACCACGCCGACATCTACCGGGACCTGGCGCACTGCCAGGAGGCCTTCCGCAAGCTGGTCGGCATCCTGCCGGCGGAGGGCTGCCTGGTGGCGCGCTGGGACAGCGACGCGGTCGCCGAGGTGGCAGCCCAGGCCCCCTGCGAGGTGCGGCGCTACGGCCCCGACCAGGACTGGGACGGCCGCATCGAGGAGGTGGACACCCAGGCCGGCACGATGCGCTTCACCGTGCTGCGCGAGGGGCGGGCCTTCGGCAGCTTCCGGTCGATCCTGGTGGGCGAGCACAACCTGTACAACCAGGTGGCGGCGGTGGCGGCGCTGGAGCGCGAGGGGCTGACGGCCGCCGAGCTGGTGCCCGCCTTCGCCTCCTTCCAGGGCATCAAGCGCCGGCAGGAGGTGCTGGGCGAGCCCGGCGGCGTCACGGTGATCGACGACTTCGCCCACCACCCCACCGCGGTGCGCGTGACCCTGGACGCGCTGCGGCTGCGCTTCGGGGGCCGCAGGCTGTGGGCCATCTTCGAGCCGCGCAGCAACACCAGCCGCCGGGCGGTCTTCCAGCAGGAGTACGCCCAGGCCTTCGACGCGGCCGACCTGGTGGTGGTGGCGCCGCCGCAGGATCTCGACCGCATCGCGGTGGAGGATCGCATGGACCCGGCGCGGCTGGTCGCGGACCTGCGGGCGCGGGGCAAGGAGGCCTTCCTGTGGGGCGGCGTGCCAGAGGGGGCGCCGAGCCCGCTGTGGAGCGCCGAGGCCGTGGCCGAGGACATCGCCGCGCGGGTGGTGGCGAACGCGATGCCCGAGGACGTGGTCGCGGTGCTGTCCAACGGCGGCTTCGGCGGCCTGCACGGCCGGCTGCTGGCGGGGCTGGCCCGTCGCTTCGGCGAGGCCGGCTGAGCCGGACATTTTCTGTCCTCGCACGCACCTTGCGCGGCAAGCCCCAGCGCTGTACTGTACTGGTGTTCAGTCCAGCTCCCCCTCCTCTCCGCACACCTCCCAAGGAGCCCCGTCCATGCCCATCAACCCTGACAAGAGCAAGCTCATCGACGCCGCGGTCGCCCAGATCGAGCGGCAGTTCGGCAAGGGCTCCATCATGCGCCTGGGCAGCGACGAGCGCCCCGCGGTCGAGGTGATCAGCTCGGGCAGCCTGTCGCTGGACATCGCCCTGGGCGTGGGCGGCTTCCCGCGCGGCCGCATCATCGAGATCTACGGGCCCGAGTCCTCGGGCAAGACGACCATCGCCCTGCAGACCATCGCCGAGTGCCAGAAGGCCGGCGGGGTGGCGGCCTTCATCGACGCCGAGCACGCGCTGGACACCACCTACGCGCGCAACCTGGGTGTCAACGTCGACGAGCTGCTGATCTCGCAGCCCGACAACGGCGAGCAGGCGCTGGAGATCGCCGAGACCCTGGTGCGCAGCAACGCCATCGACCTGGTGGTGGTCGACTCGGTCGCCGCGCTGGTGCCCAAGGCCGAGCTCGAGGGGGACATGGGCGACGCCACGGTCGGCGCCCAGGCCCGGCTGATGAGCCAGGCCATGCGCAAGCTCACGGCCGCCATCCACAAGTCCAACGCCGTGATGATGTTCATCAACCAGCTCCGCATGAAGATCGGCGTCATGTTCGGGAACCCCGAGACGACGACGGGCGGCAACGCGCTCAAGTTCTACGCGTCGATCCGCGTCGACATCCGGCGCATCGGCTCGATCAAGAAGGGCGAGCAGGTGCTGGGCAACCGCACCCGGGCCAAGGTCGTCAAGAACAAGATGGCGCCCCCCTTCCGCAAGGCGGAGTTCGACATCCTCTACGGCAAGGGCGTCTCGCAGCAGGGCGAGCTGATCGACCTGGGCGGGGAGCTCGGCCTGATCCGGCGGTCGGGCTCCTGGTACTCGGTGGGCGACGAGCGCATCGGGCAGGGTCGCGACAACGCGATGACCTACCTCGAGGAGAACCCCGAGCTGGTGACCCGCCTGCGCAACGAGGTGATGGCCAACAGCGGGATGCTCGCCTCGATGATCAGCGGCGAGGCCGCGGAGAGCTGACCGGCCCCGGGCCGGTGCGCAGCGGGCTTCGCACCCGGGTGCGTGGCCCGGGTGGCAGCGGCCGCCAGGCGAGCGCCTCAAGTACTTGATCTCGAACAGCTTGTATTCTTGACCCGTCAAGGCCCGAAGCTTGCATGATCCGTGCACCAGCTCCTCGCCTCGGGGTCCGGATGCAGCCCTCGCCCGCCCTCCCCCTCGCCCCCAGCTACCGCCTGCCGCACGACAACTACGCGGTGGTGCTCAACGCCAACGCCGGGCGGGTGACGCCGCGGCTGACGCGGGCGCTGGGGGAGATCGTGCCCCGGGAGCGCCTGTTCCTGACCGAGAGCCCCGAGCACGCCCGCCACGTGCTGGAGCGCTGCGTCGAGGACGAAGTGGACACCGTCTTCGCGGGAGGGGGGGACGGCACCATCGTCGGCGTGATCAACACCCTGGCCGAGCTGCGCGCCCGGTCCGAGCGCGTGCCGGACGTCGGGATCCTGCGCCTGGGCACCGGCAACGCGCTGGCGCACTGGATGAAGAGCACCACCCCCGAGCGGGACCTGCGCCGCTGGCGCGCCGGGAAGGTGCACCGCGCCGTGCCCGTGACCATGGTCACGGCCGAGGACACGCTCTTCCCCTTCGCCGGGCTGGGCTACGACGCGGCGATCCTCAACGACTACAACGCGGTCAAGGCCCGGGCCAAGGGGCGGTGGTGGCAGAAGCTGGCCCGGGGCGTGCCCGGCTACCTGCTGGCCGGGTACCTGCGCACCCTGCCCAACTACCTGCGGCGCCGCACGCCGACCGTGACCATCACCAACCTGGGCGCCCCGGCCCACCGCATCGGCCCCGACGGGCGCGAGGTGGGCGAGCCGGTGCCCACCGGCGGCCGGATCTACCAGGGGCCGGCGACGATGGTGGGCAGCGCGACGACGCCCTTCTACGGCGCCGGCCTGAAGATGTTCCCCTTCGCCACCAGCCGCGCGGGCCGCTTCCAGCTCCGGATCTGCGCGATGCGCCCCTGGCAGGTGGCCCGGGCCCTGCCCGACGCCTGGCGCGGCACCCTGCAGCACCCGGCCCTGCAGGACTGGTACGCCGACCGGGTCCGGCTGGTCTTCGACGACGCCATGCCCTACCAGCTCGGCGGGGAGGCCAGGGGCTACCGGCGCGAGCTGACCTTCTCGCTGGCGGCCTTCCCGGTGACCCTGGTGGGCCAGGCCTGAGCTGCGGGAGGGCACCGACCGTCAGCGGACAGGATGGCCGAACACCAGGGGCGCGCCGGGCCCCGGCTCCTCCCAGCGGGGCCGACGTGGCGGAGGCGACGCGCGGCGCGAGAGCAGGAGGGCGACGCGCGCCTGCTCGGCGCGGATGGCCAGCAGCAGGAAGCCGCCGACCAGGAGCAGGGACCAGGCCTGCAGCAGGGGCGCGGCCACGAGGAAGGCCCAGGCGAAGACCCGCGACAGGCGCAGCGCCTGCCAGGTCGCCCGCAGCGGGTCGGTCCACAGGCTGAGCAACGCACGCAGGACGCGGCCGCCGTCCATCGGGAAGGCGGGCAGCAGGTTGAACAGGCCCAGGCCCAGGTTGACCACGAGCAGGTCCTGGCCCACGGGCAGGCCCAGGGCCACCAGCCCCAGCGCGAGGCCGGCCAGCGCCACGTTCACGGCAGGGCCAGCCAGCGAGACGACCAGCTCGGGCAGGGGGCGGAGCTGCCCCATCTCCATGCGGGCCACGCCGCCGAAGGGGTAGAGGGTGATGTCCCGCGTGTGGATGCCGAAGGCGCGGCCGGCCAGGGCGTGCCCCAGCTCGTGCAGCAGCACCGAGGCGAAGACCAGGGTCCACAAGCCCACGGCCGCGGCCGCGGCGGCGGGCCCTGCGCTGATCACCTTCCAGGCGACCAGGCCGGCGCCCAGTAGCAGGAAGCTGCTGTGCAGGCGGATGGGGATGCGGCGGACGGTGAGCAGGTGCACGAGGACTCCGGGTTCGCTGCAAGCCTGGACACCCCGGCCGGGCCGGCAAGGTCCCGACTGACCATGGGTCAGTTAGGTGACGGACGGCCGGGGGCGGTGCAAGCGGCGCAGGGAGATAGGGACCGACCGATGGGACTCCGAGACCGCCTCAAGCAGCAGGTGCAGCGCGCCATCGGCCACACGCCGGCGCCCCCCTCGCCTCGCCCGCCACGCCCCCCCGCGGTGGCGCCCCCTGCGGCCCCCCCGGCGCCCAAGGCAGCGCCCCCGGCGCCCAAGGCAGCGCCCCCGGCGCCCAAGGCAGCGCCCCCGGCGCCCAAGGCACCGCCCCCGGCGCCCGTCGCGGCGCCCCCCGCCCCCAGCGACGCGCCGGTCCGGCAGGCCCACCACCGACCCGACTTCGTCGCCACCGCGCTCGCCCTGCGCGTGCGGGTGCACGACCCGGGCACCGACGCCTGGCTCTCCTTCCCCTGCGAGCCCGGCGAGACGGTCCTGGAGGCGGCCGAGCGCGCGGGGCTGGTGCTGCCCTTCTCCTGCCGCAGCGGCGGCTGCCTGAGCTGCACCGGGCTGCTGCAGCAGGGCGAGGCCGAGCAGGGAGATCAGTACGTCCTGGAGGAGGAGCAGCTCCAGGCCGGCTTCCGCCTGCTCTGCTGCACCACCGTCCGCACCGACGCGGTCTTCCTGGGCCACCAGGAGAAGAACGTCCAATGAGCCCCTCCGCCGTCGGAAGCGCCCCGTGAGGACCGCCGCCGCGCGCGCCCTGGTGCCGGGCGTGGACCACCGCACGGTCGAGGTCGGGCCGGGTCTGCACCTGCACGTCGCCGAGGCCGGCCCCGAGGACGGTCCGCTCGCCCTGCTGCTGCATGGCTTCCCGGACTTCTGGTACTCCTGGCGGCGGATCATCCCCGCCCTCGTCGCTGCGGGGCACCGCGTCGTCGCGCCGGACCTGCGGGGCTACGGCGCCTCGTCCCGCCCCGCGCCGACCCTGGCCTACCGGATGGACCGGCACCTCGACGACCTGCAGGCGCTGCTGCGCGCGCTGGGCCGCCCACGCGCCCACCTGGTCGGGCACGACTGGGGCGGCGCCATCGCCTGGGTGCTGGCCAGCGAGCAGCCGGCCCTGGTCGACCAGCTCGTCGTGCTCAACGCGCCCCACCCCGGCGCCTTCCTGCAGGAGCTGGCGAACCCCGACCAGCTCCGCAAGAGCTGGTACATGCTGGCCTTCCAGGTGCCGATGCTCCCCGAGCGGCTGCTGTCGGCGCCCGGCGCGCTGGAGCGCTGGCTGGACGGCTGGTGCCTGCGCCCCGAGACCCTGGAGGACCAGGACCGCCGGGCCTACCGCGCCGCCTTCCCCGACGCCGAGAGCCTGCGCGGCCCGGTGCACTACTACCGGGCGATGCTGCGCTACGACCTGTGGACGGCCGCCCGGCGGGCCCGCCCCTGCCCGGTGCCGACCACCGTGATCTGGGGCGAGCAGGACGCCGCCCTCGGGACGGGCCTGCTGCGCCACCTGGACCGCTGGGCGCCGAACCACACCCTGCACCGCCTGCCCGACGCCGGCCACTTCGTGCACTTCGACCAGCCCGAGCGCTGCGCCGAGCTGGTGGTGCGGGCCCTCACACCTCGAGCAGGATCCGCTCCGGGGCCTCGACCAGGTCCTTGATGCGCTTGAGGAAGCTGACCGCCTCGCGGCCGTCGATGATCCGGTGGTCGTAGGACAGCGCCAGGTACATCATCGGGCGCAGCAGGATCTGGCCGTTCACGCCCATCGGCCGCTCCTGGATGCTGTGCATGCCCAGGATGCCCACCTGCGGCGGGTTGAGGATGGGCGTCGACAGCAGCGACCCGAAGACGCCGCCGTTGCTGATCGTGAAGGTCCCCCCCTGGAAGTCGGCCATGGTGAGCTTGCCGTCCCGGCCGCGGTTGGCCAGCTCGGCGATGGCCTTCTCGGTCTCGGCGAAGGACAGCCGGTCGGCGTCCCGCACCACCGGCACCACCAGCCCGCGGTCGGTCGAGACGGCCACGCCCACGTGGTAGTAGCGCTTGTAGACGATCACGGGACGGTCGGGGTCGGTCTCGTCGATCTCCGCGTTGACGGCGGGGAACTCCTTGAGAGCCTCGATGGCGGCCTTGACGAAGAAGCCCATGAAGCCGAGCTTGACGCCGTAGCGCTTGACGTAGACGTCCTGGTAGCGCTTGCGCAGCGCCATCACCTCGGTCAGGTCCACCTCGTTGAAGGTGGTCAGCATCGCGGCGGTCTGCTGGGCGGCCACCAGCCGGCGCGCGATGGTGCGGCGCAGCGGCGACATCGGCACCCGCTCCTCCAGGCCCGTGGCGGGCTCCGGGGCGACGGCCAGGAGCGGGGCGGGCGCGGCGGCGGGCGCGGCCCGCGGCGCGGCGAACCAGGCCAGCCAGGCGGCGAAGGAGACCGAGGCCGCGGCGACCAAGGCCAAGGACACGGCCAAGGACACGGCCAAGGAGACCGAGAAGGCGGCGGACGACGCCAAGAAGAAGGGCAAGGACGCCGCCAACGACGCCCTCAAGGGCCTGGGGAGCTGAGCGCGCGCGGCGCGGCGTGGCGCCTCCGGCCCTGACCTCTACAGCGGCCGGACGCCGACCTGGACGCTGATGCGCAGCCGGCTGTGCCCGGTCCCGGGCCGCTCGACCCGCCAGGTGCCGGCCTGCATGCTTGCGTTGGGGTGAAGGCGCCCGCCCTGCGCGTCCTCCACGACCACCTCGGGACCGCCGTAGCGCGGGTCGTTCCAGATGGAGGTCGCGTCGAGCAGCAGCCAGTCCTCGGTCGGGCGCCCGCGCCAGGCGACGAGCCCCAGCGGCTCGAGCGGCCCCAACGGGATGCGGCCGGGAGGCAGCGCGTCCATGTCGGGGATGAGGACCTCCGCCAGGATCGGCTCCAGCAGGACGCGGAAGTCGACCACCACCTCCGCGGGGCTGCCGCCCTCGTCCAGGCCCACGTAGACGTCGTAGCTGCCATCCCCGAAGCCGCTGCTGCACGCGAACAGGTTGTGCGGACCGCGAGGGTGGCTCTGCAGCAGGACGGGCGCCAGCAGGTCCCGGCTGAACGCGGCCTGCAGGCGCGTGTCGATGCTGTCCTCGGGCTCGGGCGCGTCGTCGCCCTGCAGGCGGCGCTCGTAGCGGGCGGCGGCGGTCTTCTGCTGGGACGCCAGCACCTCGGCGGCGGTCGGCGTGAGGAAGGCGGCGGAGCCCGTGTCCACCGAGATGCTGGCCAGGTACAGCCACCGGCGCGCGGCGCTGCCTCCCAGGCGCAGGCGCATCGCGGCGATGCGCTCGATCGTCTCGCCGCTCTGCTTGTCCTGGCCCCGCACCCGCGACAGCTGCACCGGGTAGTGGCCTCGGGGGATGCCCAGCGGCAGCTCGACCAGGCCGCTGGCCCACCCCGGATCCCCCACCAGCAGCACGCCGGAGCCGACGTCGAGCCGGCCGCCCTCCACGACCCGCACCGACAGGGTCTCCTCGCCGCGGTCGATGACCAGCCCGTCCTGGAAGGCGCGGCGGAAGTCCGAGTGCATGCCCTCGCCGGTGGCGGGCGGGGGCGCCGGGAGCTTCCCGAGCTCGGGGTGGGGAGGGGGCTGGCGCGGCTTGCCCGAGGCCGGGGACGGGTTCGGCCCGGCCGCGGCGGTCTCCGTGCAGCCGACCAGCAGCAGCGCGAGCACGAGGAGGATGGACGAGGGGCGGTGCACGGCGTCCCCACCTGGGCGAAGGGGGCGGCAATGTAGCCCTCGCGGAGCCTGCGTGGGGATAGCAGGCGCGGCATGATCTCCGCCCCCCCGCTCCTGCTCGCCCTGCTCCTCGCCGTACCGATCGCGCCCGGCGCCGAGGAGGCCCCCGCCTGGGATGTCCAGGCCCCTCACGGGTCGACCCACGAGGTGCGCCTGTCGCTGGACGAGGGGACCTGGCTGAGCGTCAGCCAGCACGGGGACACTGTCGTCTTCGACCTGCTGGGCGACATCTGGTCCATGCCGGCTCGCGGCGGGCAAGCCACGCGGCTGACCAGCGGTCCGGCCTGGGACAAGGCCCCGCGCCTGTCGCCGGACGGCAGGTCGATCGCCTTCGTCAGCGACGTGGATGGCAACGACAACGCCTGGGTGATGGCGGTGGACGGGTCCGACCCGCGACAGGTGACCCACGAGGAGGAGGCCCGCATCAGCGAGGCCACCTGGGACCCGACGGGTCCCTGGCTGCTGGTGCGGCGGCGCACGGTGGACACGCGCAGCATCGGCGTGACCGAGCTGTGGCAGGTCCACCTGGACGGGGGGGCGGGCTTCCCGTTGACCAGCCTGGACGCCCACCCGCACGCCGGGGAGGCGGTCACCGACGGGCGCTACGTGTACTTCAGCACGCGCCACGGCCGCTTCGAGTACGGCGGCGACCCGGTCGCCGGGCTCTGGCACGTCGAGCGCCTGGACCGGCGCACCGGGCAGTCGCTGCCGATCGCGACCGGCGCCGGGAGCGCGGCCCGGCCGACCCTCTCACCGGACGGCAGCCAGTTGGCCTTCGTCAGCCGCGACCGGACGCAGACGCTGCTCGAGGTGATGGACCTGTCGACCGGGCGCCGGCGCGTCGTCGCCGACTGGCTGGACCACGACCAGCTCGAGGGCTTCGCCCTGGACGGGACCTACCCGGCGATGAGCTGGACCTCCGAGGGCCTGTTGCTCTGGGCGGGCGGCAAGCTCTGGCGCGTGGATCCCGGCACGGGGGCGCGCGTGGGCGTGCCCTTCCGCGCCGAGGGGACGTGGACGCTGCACGGCGCGCCGCGGCGCGCGCTGGAGCAGCCGGCGGAGGTGAAGGCGCGGCTGCTGCGCTGGCCGACCTGGAACGATGCGGGCGACGTGGCCTTCAGCGCGATGGGCCAGCTGTGGATCCGGCGGGCCGACGGCGCGCTGGAGCGGGTGAGCGGCGAGGGGGAGACCGGCTACGCGCCGGCCTGGGCGCCGGACGGGGACAGCCTGGCGTGGACGAGCTGGGACGACCAGGACGGCGGGCGCCTGCACGTACGCACGGGGCGCCGCACCGAGACCCTGCCCGTGCAGGGGCAGCTCGTGAACCCGAGCTGGGACGCCGCCGGCGAGCGCCTCGTCGTGCTGCGAGGGGTCGGCGGCGAGGCCAGCCCGGACCTGGGCGCCGAGCCCTGGTTCGAGGTGGTCCTGCTCCAGCGGAAGGGCCGGCAGTGGCAGTCCCGGGTGGTGACCTCCGTCGCGAACCGCGGCAGCAACAACCGCGCCCAGCGGCCCTTCCTCCACCAGGAGCGGGTGTGGTTCCTCGAAGACCGCGCGACCGCCCCTCGCCAGCCCGACGAGGTGGTGCTCGTCAGCGTCGACCTCGACGGCGGGGACAAGCGGGTCCACCTCGTCCTGGGCGGGGCGACCGAGGTCGTGCCCTCCCCGGACCGCAGTCGCCTCGCCTACCGCCTGGACCACCAGGCCTGGGTGACGGCGATGCCGAGCTGGGGGGGCGGCGAGGTGAAGGTCGCCGACGCCCTGCCCGCCGTGCAGCTCTCCCAGGAGGTCGGCGACTGGCTGGGCTTCACCCCCGACGGGCGGGCGGTCACCTGGGCCGAGGGGCCCGTGCTGCGGCGCCAGGTCGTGCCGACCCTGGACGGCAGCGCCGAGCGCCCCGCCGCGGAGACGGTCGAGGTGGCGCTGTCCCTGCCGCGCGACCGGCCCGGCGGCACGTTGGCGTTGACCCACGCGCGGGTCCTGACCATGGCCGAGTGGGACCGCCCCGAGGTGGTGGTCGAGGACGCCACCGTGGTCATCGAGGGCGACCGCATCGCCTCGGTCCTCCCCGGCGGCCCGGTGCCGGCGGGGGCGGAGGTGATCGACTGCACCGGCAAGACCGTGATGCCCGGGCTGATCGACGTGCACGCCCACCTGCACTACGGCGCGGGCGACATCCTGCCCGAGCAGGAGTGGCGCTACCGCGTGGCGCTCGACTTCGGCGTGACGACGGTGCACGACCCCTCGGCCAGCACCGACCTGGTGTTCACCCAGGCCGAGCGCGTGGCGGCCGGCCTGATGGAGGGGCCCCGGGTCTTCTCGACCGGCTTCATCCTGTACGGCGCACAGAACCACCAGGGCGCCCGCACCCCGGACCGCGACGCCGCCTACGCCCACGTCCGCCGCCTGCAGGCCCTGGGCGCGCCCAGCGTGAAGGTCTACCAGCAGAGCCGGCGGGACCAGCGCCAGTGGTACGCCCAGGCCTGCGCCGAGCTGGGTGTGCTCTGCGTCGCCGAGGGGGGTGGCGACCTGTTCATGAACCTGGGCATGGTCGTCGACGGCTACCAGGCGATCGAGCACGCCCTGAACGTCGCGCCGCTGTACGCCGACGTCGAGGGGCTGTTCGCGGCCAGCCGGGAGGGGGGCGGATACGGCAGCGCCTACACCCCCACCCTGCTCGTCGCCTACGGCGGGGCGGAGGGCGAGCGCTACTTCTTCCAGCACGACGACCCGCTGCAGCACGAGCGCCTGCTGCGGAACCACCCCCGGCGACTGCTGGACGCGCGCGCCTGGCGCCACGGGGAGTTCGGTCGCGAAGGCGACTGGAACCACCAGCAGACAGCCCGCGAGGCCGCCGAGCTGGCGCGCCGGGGGGTGCTGGTGACGCTGGGCGCGCACGGCCAGCTCCAGGGGCTGGGGGTGCACTGGGAGCTGTGGGCCCTGGGCGGCCCCGGCGCGATGTCGCCCGCGGAGGCCCTGCGCGCGGGCACGCGGGCGGGCGCGCGCTACCTGGGCATCGAGGCGGACCTGGGCAGCGTGGAGGCGGGAAAGCTGGCGGACCTCCTGGTGGTCGACGGCGATCCTCTCCAGGACCTGCGGCGCTCCGCGGCCATCTACCGGGTCATCCACAACGGCCGGGTGCGTGAATAGCGCGCGACACTGCGCGAGGGACAACATTTCCTTGCACGGGCGACGGATTTTCCGGTCATGTTGGGAGACCTTCGAGACCGCGGGTCGGATCGCCAACCGTTCACCTGAGGACACCGTGCCGGGCGACAGCCTCCTCCCCATCCTCATCGCCTCCGCCGGCAGCGTCGCGCTGTTGATGTTCGCCACCTGGGTCTGGTCGGTGGTCCGCAAGGACGCTGGCGTGGTCGATGTCGCGTGGGGCCTGGGCTTCGTCGTGGTGGCGGCGGTGGCCTACCTGCTGGGTGAAGCGACCGGCCCGCGGCGCCTGCTGCTGCCCGCGATGGTGACCCTGTGGGGGCTGCGGCTCAGCGGCTTCCTGGCCTGGCGCAACCTGGTGGTGGGGATGTACCCCGGCGGCGAGCTCAACCTGAAGGAGGACCGTCGGTATGGCGCCATGCGGCGCAAGCACGGCGAGCGCTTCTGGTGGGTGAGCCTGTTCACCGTCTTCGGGCTGCAGGGCGCGCTCCTCTTCTTCGTGAGCCTGCCGCTGCAGGTCATGCAGGCCATCCCGGGTCGCACGGACCTGGGGTGGGTGGACTACCTGGGCGTGCTGGTCTTCCTGGGCGGCCTGTTCTTCGAGACCGTGGGCGACATCCAGCTCCTGCACTTCCGGCTCAACCCCGGCAGCCACGGCCAGGTGCTCAACACCGGCTTGTGGCGCTACACCCGGCACCCCAACTACTTCGGTGACTGCACCGCGTGGTGGGGCATGTTCGTGGTCGCGTCGATGTCCGGGATGGGCGTCGTGGCGACGGTGCTCTCGCCCATCGTGATGACCGTGATGCTGCTCAAGGTCTCCGGCGTGGCCCTGACCGAGCGCAACATCGTCGAGCGCCGCCCCAAGTACCAGCAGTACATCGACACCACCTCGGCCTTCCTGCCCTGGTTGCCCCGCCGCGCCTCGGCCGCGCAGGGGGCGGTGGTCCGGGCCAAGCACGCCCAGGTCTGAGCGCGCGCCCTTCACGGACCTTCACACTGCGAAGGTCGCCTTCGGGCTGCGCGCATGGGGGGCCAACAGCGGGGACGTAGAAGGAAGGTGCGAGGACGGAGAAGCCGCCTCGCCGACGACCACCCGGTCGTCGTACCCTGACCCCACAGGAGCCTCCCATGACCACCCTGCGAAAGACCCTCGCCGCACTCGGCTTCATCTCCCTGGGCGCCATCGGCAGCGTCGGCCTGCAGGCGGCGGCGGGCCCCGGCGGCCCCGGCGGACACGGCGGCCCGGGCGGGGACCACGGCCTGCGCGTGCTCGGTCGCGCCATGAGCCAGCTCGACCTCAGCGACGAGCAGCAGGCGGCCCTCGACGCGGCGCGCGACGACATCCGCGCCCGCATGGACGAGGCGCGCGACGACCTCGACGACGAGCGGGGCGAGCTGCACCAGGCCCTGGTCGACGGCACCCTGCAGCGCAAGGACGTCAAGGCGCGGATCAAGGCCCGCATGGACCAGGCCGAGGAGCTGATGCTGTACACGGCGGACCGGGTCTTCGACGTGTACGAGACCCTCGACAGCGAGCAGCGGGCGGAGCTGGTCCAGGTGCTCGACGAGGTCGCCGCGCGCCACGAGCAGATGCGGGAGCGCCGCGACGCGGTGCGCGACGGGCGGGGCGACCGCCGCGGTCCCGGCGGCCCCGGCTTCGAGTCCGAGGCCGAGGAGTAGCCGGTGCACACGGTCCTCGTCGTCGACGACGATCCCGGCCTGGCCGAGCTGCTGGCGGAGTACCTCGGCGGCCGCGGCTACCAGGTCGAGGTCGCCGCGGACGGCCCCGCCGGCCTCGCGCGCCTGCGTCGTGGCGGCGTGGACCTGTGCGTGCTCGACGTCATGCTCCCCGGCATGGACGGCTTCGAGGTCCTCGGCGCGGTCCGCCGGGACGAGGGCCTGCGGCGCCTCCCGGTGGTGATGCTCACCGCGCGCGGCGACGACATGGACCGCATCGTGGGCCTGGAGCTGGGGGCGGACGACTACCTGCCCAAGCCCTTCAACCCTCGCGAGCTGCTCGCGCGGGTCAAGGCCGTCCTCCGGCGCGCCCAGGCCCCCTCGCCCGAAGACCCGGTCCTGACCGGCGCCGGCATCCGGGTCGACCCCGCGCGCCGCGAGGTCACCGTCGACGGGCAGCCGGTCGAGCTGACCACCACCGAGTTCGACCTGCTGCGCGCGCTCGTGGCGGCGGCCGGCCGCGTGGTGCCGCGCGACCGCCTGATGGAGCTGGCCCGGGGCGAGGAGTGGGCCTCCTTCGAGCGCAGCGTGGACGTGCACGTCAGCCACCTGCGGCGCAAGCTCGGAGACGATCCGCGCAGCCCCGAGCGGATCAAGACGGTGCGCGGCGTGGGCTACATGGTGCCGGCGCAGCGCGGAGGCGCGGGGGGCCCATGAGCCTGCGCGTCCGCGTCATCCTCGCGGTGGTCGCGCTGGTCTTCCTGACCGTCGTCGGCGCGTGGATGGTCGCGGGGGGCGCCGTGCTGGGCCCGCTGGTCGGCGAGCTCGCCACCGAGCGCGCCGACACGGCCATCTTCGCGGCCCGTCGGCTGGCCTCCGTGCCCGCCGACGAGCGGCGCGAGGTGGCCCACGAGCTGTCGCGGGATCTCGGCATCCGCATGCGCCTGCTCGACGACCTCCCGGAGCCGCGGGGCCGAGGGCGGGGCCAGGGCGAACCGCGCGTCTACGAGCGCGACGGCTACACCCTCTACACGGTGCGGGGGCCCCACGCGCCGGTCCTGGTCGGCATGGGCACCGACGGCGGCGCGCCCTACCTCGCCGTGCACTTCTCCGTGGACCTCGACCAGCCGCAGCGCAACGTCGGCCTCGGGCTGGTGGTGATCTTCGGCGTCGCGCTCTTCGCGGGCGTGGCGGCCAGCCGGTGGGTGCTCTCGCCGCTGGAGGTCGCCAGCGACGCCATGCAGCGGGTGGCGGACGGGGACCTGTCGCACCGGGTCCAGGCGGGGACCGACGCCGCGGGCCGGATCGGCGGCACCTTCAACCGCATGGCCGCTCGGGTGCAGGGCCTGGTCGACGGGCAGCGGGAGTTGATGGCCGCGGTGTCGCACGAGCTGCGGACCCCGCTGACCCGCATGCGCCTGCAGGCCGAGCTCCTCCGGGAGCAGGGCGCCGACGAGCGCCGCGTGCAGGCCCTGGAGGCGGACATCGCCGAGGTCGACGCCCTGGTGGGCGAGCTGCTGGAGAGCGCCCGGCTCCACCAGGGCCAGCTCGCCCTGAAGGTCGAGGAGCTGCGGCTGGCGGACCTGGTGGACGAAGCGGTCGCCTCCGTGGATCTCGGCGGCCGCCCGGTGGCCGTGGAGGTGCCCGACGACCTGGTGCTGACCGCGGACCGCACCCGCCTTCGCCGCGTGCTGACGAACCTCCTCTCCAACGTCGGCAAGTACACCCCCGCCGACGCGGCGGTCGAGGTGCGGGCGGCGGAGCAGGGCGAGGAGGCCCTGTTGACCGTGGCCGACCGGGGCCCGGGGGTCCCTGAAGAGGCGCTCGACCGGCTCTTCGATCCCTTCTTCCGGGCCGAGGGCAGCCGCAGCCGCCGGACGGGGGGGCTGGGGCTCGGGCTGATGCTGGTCCGCCAGGTGGTCGAGGCCCACGGCGGGCGGGTGCGGGCCGAGAACCGGCAGGGCGGCGGCCTGGCGATCACCTGCCACCTGCCCCGGCGGCGCTGAGGGCCCGCGCCAGGGCCCACTCAGCCCTGCTGCTGGAGCACCCGCGTGACGGCCGGCTCGACCTTGGCCCAGTCCGCCTCGGCCTCCTTCGTCACCGTCACGAAGTCCTTGACCGCGAAGACGGAGCGCACGCCGGCCACCGCGAAGAGCGCCTCCCCCAGGGGGTGACCGGCGGCCTCGTCGCGGCTGTTGAACGAGATGCTCCCCTTCTCGACGACCTGGCGGCCCTCCACGGTGAACTTCCGCGCGTTCGGGTTGGGCGTCTGCTCGGCGTGGACCTGGACCGTCGGGGCCGGCTTCGCCGCCTTCTTCGGGGCCTTCTTCGCCGGGGCCTTGGCGGGCTCCTCGGCCGGGGGGGGCTGCTGCGCCGGGGAGGCCGGCGCAGGCCCGGTGGGCTCCTGCTCGTGGTCGTGGCGGTGTCCGTGGTCGTGCCCGTGGTCGTGCCCGTGGTCGTGCCCGTGGTCGTCGTCGGCGGCGGCCGGCGTCGCGTGCACCGCCTCCGCGGGGCGCTTCAGGCCGCCGCTGGCCGGGGTGTAGGCCAGGGGCCCGTCCGACTTCGGGCCCTTGGTGCCCCGGACGAAGCGGACGGCGACCCGGGCGGCGCGCAGGGGGAAGGACAGGAGCTGCTTGATCATGGTGCCTCCTCGGACGGTGGGCCCGAGCTAACCCGGGGCAGCGACCGGTCTGTGGGCTATCGAGGGGACATGCGCATCACCTTGCTCGACGGGCCGATGGGCACCGAGCTTTGCCGGCGAGGCCTGCCCACCCCGGCGCCGGAGTGGTCCGCCGCCGCGCTGCGGGACCACCAGGACCTGGTCGCCGAGGTCCATCGCGCCTACACGGCCGCGGGCGCCACCGTACACACCGCCAACACCTTCCGGACCCAGCCCCGCCCCTGCCCGCACGACTGGCGGCAGCTCCTGGCGCGCGCGGTGGGCGTGGCGCGCCGCTGCGCCCCGGCGACCCACCAGGTCGCGGGCAGCATGGCACCCCTGATGGACTGCTACTCCCCCTGGCTGTCCCCCCCCGACGCGCGCCCGGAGCACCGCCTCGTGGCGCGCGCGCTGGCCGAGGAGGGGGTCGACCTGGTCCTGGTCGAGACCTTCCCCCACGTCGGGGAGGCGCTGGTCGCGGTCGAGGAGGCGGTCGCCACCGGCCTGCCGGTGTGGGTCTCCTTCACGCCGGGTCCCGACGGCGACCTGCTGTCCCCCGCGGAGGTCGCCCGAGGGGCGCGGTCGGCCGCCGAGCGAGGCGCCAGCGCGCTGCTCGTCAACTGCCTGCCCGCGACCCGGGCGCTGGAGTGGCTGCGCCCCCTCCTGGACCTGGGCCTGGGGCTGCCCGTCGGGGTGTACGCCAACGCCGGTCATCCCACCGAGGGGCTGGGCTGGGAGGCGGATCCGGCCCAGGCCGGCGAGCGCTACGCGGACCTGGCCGAGGCGTGGGTCGCCTCGGGCGCCCGCATCGTCGGGAGCTGCTGCGGCACCGGCCCCGAGACCATCGCGGCCCTGTCCCGGCGCTTCCGGACGGCCGCTCCCTGAGCCCGGCGCTCAGCCCCGGCGCCGCGCCGTCGCGACCGCGACCCCCCCGACGATCACGGCCGCGCCGGCCCACTCCAGCGGCCCGGGCCACTCGCGCAGCACCAGCCCGGCCAGCGCGGCCGCGCCCGCCGGCTCGAGCAGGACCACCAGCGCGACCACCGCGGCCGGCAGGTAGCGCACGGCGAAGTTGAGCCCCACGTGGCCCAGGAGCTGCGGTCCGGCCGCCATGAGCACCAGGGCCAGCCACTCCCGCCCCGGCCAGCCCCACAGCGGCGCCGCCGCCCCGGTGATCGCGGGCAGCAGCCACAGCGCCACCGGCAGGAGCCACAGGGCCGCCGCGCCGCTCACCATCGCGCCGTAGGGGCCGATGCCCACGTGCTGCCGCACCGCCCGGCCCGTCACCATGTAGATGGCCGCCAGCACTCCGCCCAGGACCGCCAGCCCGTCGCCGCGCAGGCTGGCGCCCCCGCCCGCGCCCTGCCCGCCTTGCCCCGCCGCCATCACGCCGACCCCGCAGACCGCCAGCGCCACGCCCGCCCAGTACCGCGGCGCCGGGCGCTCGCGCAGCAGGGCCCACTCCAGCAGGGCCGTCCACACCGGCGACAGGCACACCAGCACGGTCGACCGCAGGACGCTGGTGTGGCGGAGGCTCTCGAACCAGGTCCAGAAGTGCAGCGCCAGGGCCAGGCCGGCGAAGGCCGTCCAGGCGGCCTGGCGGCTCCCGACGCTCCGCCCGCCCCGCCCCAGCAGCGAGGGGCTCAGCAGCAGGGCGACCAGCCCGCAGCGCCAGAACGCCGCCGAGGGTGCGGGCACCGATGGCGCCAGCCGCACCAGGACGGCCGCCGCGGAGATGGCCGCGATCGCCACCACCAGCACGGGCACGACCATCGGGTGGCGGGGTGGAGTGGGCGTCAGCGTGTCGCTCCGCCGGGCGCTTGCAGGCCCGGTCCGGCGGCCATACCCGGTGGCGCCCCGCTCCGCTCGGAGGTGCCGTGTCCCTCGCCCCCCTCCTCCTGATCTCCCTGCTGGCCTGCGCGGAGACCGACCCGGTCGAGGCTCCCGCCGCGGGGCCGCCCCCGCCCGCCGCGCCGGCCGCTCCCGCCGCCGCCCGAGAGCGGGTGCTGGGCACCTGGGCCATCGTCCTCTCCGAGGAGGAGCGCCGCCAGGTCGAGCTGCTCCAGCTCGCCTTCCGGCAGCCGCCGCCGACCGAGGAGGAGCTGGCGGCCGCGACCCTGTCGCCGGACGAGCGCAGCATGGTGAAGCTCATGGCCGCCGCCGCCGCCGCCGACCCCTCCGACCCGAAGGTCGCCGAGATGAAGGCGGCCGCCGACGGCCTCAGCCAGGCGACGCTGACCATCACCGCCGACGCGATGACCTTCCAGGCAGGCGCGGTGACCGAGGTCTCGTCGTGGACCGTCCAGGCCGAGGCTGCCGAGAGCCTGACCATCGAGGCGGTGGAGGCGCCGGGGCCGGACGGGGCCCCCGGCGCGCGGGACGTCGCCACCATCACCTTCGAGGGGGACGACCGCATCGTCATGGCCGACGCCGACGAGCCCGCCCAGCGCCAGGTCTTCACCCGGCGGCGGTGAGCGCCCGGGTGGACCCCCGCACCCCGGCTACAGGCCGGTCTCCGGCACCAGCGCCACCCCGCCGGCGTCGGCGCCGGTGAGGTCCGCGCCCCGCATCGGCAGCAGCAGCGCGTCGGTGTCGCCGCCCGCCGCGTCGCCGGCGTAGCCCACCCGCACCCCGAGCCCGCCGGTCGTGGCGTCGCCGGCCCAGGTCGCGTCGGCCTCGGCGCCGGTGGTGTCGGCCGCCAGCGGCCCCAGGAAGAGCAGGACGGCTCCCTGGCCCTCCGGTCCCCCGTAGGGCGCGCCCAGCAGCAGGTCGTCGACGCCGTCGCCGTCGTGGTCGCCGTCGCCGGCCGCGTCCTGGCCGAGCTGGCCCCCGCTGTCGGCGCCCAGCACCACCCAGGTCGCGGCCTCGGAGGCCGTCTGCCCGTCCAGGTCGGACAGGTCGGCCACGCCGAGGACCAGGTAGGCCGCGCCGGCCGAGAGGCCCCCGGCGTCGTTGGTCGGGGCGCCCAGGACCAGGTCGTCCCGACCGTCCAGGTCGACGTCGCCCACCCACCGCGTCGCGCTGCCGAGCTGGTCGCCGGACGCGTCTCCCCACAGGGTCGCGTCCGCGTCCGCCAGGTCCAGCTCCCCCGCCACCGGCCCGGACAGCAGGAAGACGGCGCCCGCGGTGCTGCTGCCGGTGCTGCTGTCCGGCGCGCCCAGCGCCAGGTCGGGGCTGCCGTCGCCGTCCAGGTCGGCGCGCGCCTCGATGTACTGGCCCATCTCGTCCCCGCCGGCCTCTCCCAGGATCCGCGCGTCCCAGGTGGCGTCCCGCAGGTCCGTCTCCCCCGCGGCGATGGGCCCGTGGAAGAGGTAGACCGCGCCGGCGTTGCTGCCGCCGACGTCGACGTTGGGGGCGCCCAGCAGGAGGTCGGCCGCGCCGTCGCCCGTGTGGTCCTCCAGCGCCAGCCCGATGCCCAGGTAGCCGAAGGTCTCGGCGCCGACGAAGAGGTGGTGGGCGTCGCCGACCGGCTGTTCCCCGCCCGCCAGGGCGTCCACGCCGCTGACCAGCGCCACGACGCCGGCCCCCGAGGTCCAGTCGTCGGTGCCCGGACCGGCGACGAGCAGGTCGGGCGTGCCGTCGCCGGTGGCGTCCCGCCCGCCCGCCACGGTGCGCCCGACCCGACCGCTGGCGTCCTCGCCCACGACGGTCGTGGTCGCCGCGTCCGCCAGGGAGCGCTCCCCGTCGACAGGGCCCAGGACCAGGTAGGCCTTGCCCGCGTCCTCCAGGTCCGGGTCGGCGTTGCGCGCGCCGACCCACAGGTCGTCCACCCCGTCGCCGTCCAGGTCCCCCAGCCAGGCCACGCTGTAGCCGGCCTCGTCCAGCGCGGCGTCTCCCAGCAGCAGGTGTCCCGTCGACAGCGCGTCGCCCAGGCAGCCCTGCCACTGCCCGTCGCAGTCGTTGTCCACCCCGTCGTTGCAGACCTCCTGCGCGTCGGGGTTGACCGCCTCGTCGCCGTCCTCGCAGTCACCGGGGTCGGCGGCGTAGCCCTCGGGCTCGTCGCAGGCCTGGACCGTCTCGTCCTCCACGCCCCAGTCGTCCTCGTCGGCGTCGGCGTACCAGGTGGAGGCGTCGACCGCCCCCTCCTCGTCCACGCCGTCCCGGCAGTTGTTGTCCAGGCCGTCGCAGTACTCCGGCGCCGCCGGGCTCACCGCCGGGTCCCCGTCGTCGCAGTCCCCGCCGACATCGACCGCCCCCTCTGGCTGCACGCAGGCCAGCGTGTACGCACTGTAGTCGCCGTAGCCGTCCAGGTCGGTGTCTGGGTACCAGGCGCTGGCGCTGGCCGTCTGCAGGCCGGGGTCGGCGTCGTCGGTCAGGGCGTCGCAGTCGTTGTCGACCTCGTCGCAGACCTCGGCCGCGCCGGGGTGGATCGCGTCGTCGGTGTCGTCGCAGTCGCCGGACAGCAGGACGTAGTCCTTGGGCTCCTGGCAGGACACGATCACCAGGTCGGTCACCCCGTAGCCGTCCAGGTCCAGGTCTTCGTACCAGGTCTTGACGTCCACCGCGTCCGCACCGTCGATCTCGCCGTTGCAGTCGTTGTCCTGGCCGTCGCAGTACTCCTCGCCGGCGGGGTTGATGGTCGGGTCGCCGTCGTCGCAGTCCTCCCCCCCCCACAGCTCGTCGTCGTAGCCGTCGAAGTCGGCGTCGGGGTTGACCACCTCGAAGGCCACGCTCGCCAGCGCCAGGTCGCCGTCCGCGCGGCGCACCTGGACCGCCAGCGTGTGGATGCCCCAGCTCAGGGTGGGCAGGTCGAAGCTCGCCGTGCCGTCGGCCAGCGTCAGCTCGGGGGGCGCCGCGCCGTCCAGCACGTCGCCGGACCAGCTCAGGGCCAGCCCATCGACCGCTCCGCCCAGGTCGTCGGTGACCTGGATCCCCACGGACAGCGAGGTGTCGTCGGTGTAGACCGCGCCCGCCCCCGGCGAGGTGAAGGCCACGCTCAGGTCACCGGACACCGCCGTGGCGCCCCCGTCCCCGCCGCCGGTGCCGCCGGAGTCGTCGGCGCCGCCCTTGTCCCGGCAGCCGAGCAGGGCCAGCAGCGCCAGCGGGGCCAGGGCCGGGCGGGCGAGGGCGGGGGCGCGAGAGCGGAGGGGCGAGGCGGAGGGTTCACGCACGGGCTTCTCGGGGCGAGTCGGTACGGGCGGGGCGGGGGCGGGCGGGGCCCGCGCCTTCAGCGTAGGCTGAACGGCAGCCGACGTGCACGTCGCGCGTGGGCAACGGGAGCGCTCGTGGCCAGTCCCCCGGCATCGGATCACGTCGACCCGGCGCTGGCCGACGCCATCCTGCAGGCGCTGCGCCCCCGCGGGCTCCTGGGCGCCCTGGGCGCCGCCTGGCTGGCGCCGGGCCTGACCGTCCGGCAGGTCTTCGAGGCGCTCCCCGAGGACCGCCGGCCGGCGCCCGGCCCGCGCCCTGGCGCCGCGGGCGAGCAGCAGGCCCTGGACACCGTGCGGGCGGCCCTCGACGCGCTGGTCCACCAGGGGCGTGTGCGAAAACAGAGGGCCCGCCTCCGCTTCGTCCTGAACACCAAGGGCTCCCGCCTGGTCGAGGTCGACGTCTATCGCCGGGCCTGACCCGCACTGTCCTGTGGCGGACAACAATCTCCGCGCTGGACGCGCCGGCGGTCGCTGTTACCAGCGGACTGGCGCCGTGTCCCCCTTTGGGCGCCCCCGACCGGCGGAGGCTGCATCACGCACCCCGCGACGGCGCCGCGGCGTCGAGGTCGGGCCACACCCTCTGGAGTCTTCGCCATGTCGCGC
Source organism: Myxococcota bacterium (assembly GCA_023150805.1). GTDB lineage: Bacteria > Myxococcota_A > UBA796 > UBA796 > UBA2385 > UBA2385. The sequence continues at coordinate 24,866 of JAKLKF010000028.1, forward strand.
CCCCTCTTCTCCGGCCTCTTCGCCGCCGCCCTCCTCCTGGGTGGCTGCCAGAGCGAGATCGACAACAAGCCCGCCGCCCAGGTGGCCCCCGCCCCCGCCCCCGCCGCCGCGCCGCCCCCGGCGGCCGAGCCTCCGCCCGCCCCCGCGCCCTCGGGCCCCACCACCGCCGCCACCTTCAGCAACGAAGGCTCGAAGATCGAGTGGATCGGCGCCAAGATCACCAAGGACCACCTGGGCGGCTTCCACGCCTTCACCGGCACGGCCGAGCTGGTCGGCGACCAGGTCGTCAAGGCCCGGGTGGAGATCCAGCTCGACTCGGTGTTCACCGACAGCGAGAAGCTGGTGGGCCACCTCAAGAGCCCCGACTTCTTCGACGTGGCCCGGTTCGCCACCGCCACCTTCGAGACCTCGGCCATCACGGCCGGCGGCACCGGCGGCAGCCACACCGTGACCGGGACCCTGGACCTGCACGGCGTCAAGAAGGAGGTCACCTTCCCGGCGACCATCACTGCCGCCGACGGCAAGACCAACGTCAAGGCCGAGTTCACGATCAACCGCAAGGACTGGGACATCAGCTACCCGGGCAAGCCCGACGACCTGATCAAGGACGACGTGCTCATCCGGCTGGACGTGAACCTGGCCGCCCAGGCCGGCTGAGCGGCGGCGGGGTAGGCGGCGGGGGATGTGCTCCGCCTTGCTGCCCGCCACGCTCTGCCTGTTCTCGTGGGGAGGGTCGGCGCTCGCCTCCCAGGCGCCGGCTCTCGACCCGCAGGCGGCCGAGGCCGCCTTCACCGAGGCCGTCCTGGCGGAGCTGGAGGCGAGCTCGCCCGCGGCCGCGCAGCTCCTGCGCCAGGCTGACGCCGCGCGCGCCCTGGGCGACCGGACGCGGGCCGGCGAGCTGTACGCCCAGGCCGCCGCGCTGGCGCCGGACAGCGACCACCCCCTGCGGCGGCACTGCACCGTCCTGCAGGAGGCGGGCCTGCGCACCGAGGCCCTGCCGCGCTGCGAGCGGGCCCTGTCCCTCTCCGGCCGGCCCGAGAACCGCGTGGCGCTGGCCTTCACCCTGCTCGACCTGCCCTCGGGCGCCGCGTCCGGCCCGGCGGACCTGGCGCGGGCCCACACCCTGTTGGACCAGGCCCTCGCCCAGGCGCCCGACGACCCCATGAACGCGCGTCTGCGCTGTCACCTGGCCAGCCGCGCCGAGGACACCGCCCTGCTGCGCGCCTGCGTCGCCGACCTGGAGCGGCTGGCGCCCGACCACGTGATGACCGGCTTCCACGCCTGGGAGCTGGCCTTCCGCGACCAACGCTGGGCCGACGCCCTCGCGGCCCTGGACCGCGCCCAGGCTGCCGGCATGCCCGCCTCCGACGCCGACAGCTTCCGGGCGCTGACCCGGGACGCCCGCCCGGCGTGGATGACCTGGGGGCCGGCCCTGGCGGTCGGCGCCCTGGCCGGGGCGCTCAGCTTCGTCCTGCTGCAGCTCCGCGGGCGGCGCGCCCGCTGAGCGACGCGTCGGGGCGTCAGCGGCGCACCTGGACCGGCGGCTCGACGCGGACCAGCCCGTCGCTGGTGGCCAGCCAGAGCCCACCCTCCGGCGCCGGCAGGACGGCGTTGACGTCCCGCACCGGCACGGGCACGGCCACCGCCTCGCCGTCGGCCGACAGCCGCACCGGCGCCATCCCGATGCCCCCCACCCACAGCGCGTCGCCCAGGCGAGCCAGCGCGTGCGGCGGCACCCACTGTCCGGCCAGCGCCGTCACCGGGCTGACCTCGCCCCCCTCCACCGTCCACAGTCCGTCGGAGTAGGTCCCGACCCACAGGCGGTCCCCGTCGGACAGCAACGCCGTCACCCAGCTCGCCCGCAGGCCGTCGCCGACGGTGACGGGACGGGGCTCCCAGCCCGAGGCGCCGGCCCCCAGGTGGACGAGCCCATCCAGGGTCCCCGCGTACAGATCCCGATCGTGCCAGGCCACGCTCAGGTAGCGCCCCGTGCCGACCGCGGGCGCGGCGAGCGGCCCCTCGGCGTCGACCCGCCGGGTCCCGCCCTCGTCCATGACGTACAGTCCCTGGCTGGTGGCGATCGCCAGCCCGCCAGGGCCACTGTCCAGGTCGTGCGTCGCGTCCGGCAGCTCCCGTCGCAGGCTGGCCTCCGGCCGGTCCGGGTCCAGGGAGAGCAGGCCCCCCTCCGTGGCCAGCCACAGGCGCCCGGCGTGCAGCGCCAGCGCGTTGATCCGCGACTCGGCCACGCGCAGGTCCAGCGGGACGGGGGTCCGCTCGCCTTCGGGGCCCACGCGCCACAGCCCGCTGTCGAAGCCCGCCACCCAGGTCCGGTCACCGACCACCGCCAGGTCGACCAGGTCGGTCGCGCCGGCCTCCAGCTCGTTCAGGCCGGGGCCGTCGTATCGGAACCGGTCGCGAGCCAGCCGCAGGAACCGGCCGTGACCGCTGCTCACCTCCACCTCCACCACCGGCAGGGCCGCGAGCAGGTCGCCGGGTGCCCGCAGCCCCGCCACGTGCTCGTGGGGGAAGGTGCTGCGCACGGCCGCGCCCTGCCCCCCGGGCAGGCGCCACAGTCCGTTGTAGGCCGTCCCGATCAGCACGTCGCCGTCGGGCGCGCGCACCAGGCCGGTGACGAAGCGGCTGCCGACCCGGATCGGGCTTTCCCCCACGCGGTCGCCCCGCACCTGCCGCAGGCCCGCGCCCAGGATGCCCACCAGGGCGCTGCCGTCGGGCAGGGCGACGATGCCCGTCACCGGGTGCTCCGGCTGATCGGTCTCCAGCCGGCGCGCGACGCACTCCGCCCCCTCGCAACGGACCGCCAGCAGGTCCCCGCCGGCCGTGCCCAGCAGCAACCGGCCGTCGACGCGCGCCGCCGCGGTCAGCCGCAGGCTGCGCAGCCCCAGCCCCCGGGCGTCGAAGCGCAGGCTCTGGTCGGCCAGGTGCACCACTGCCAGGTGCCCGTCGACGCGCATCGGTCCCTCGCCGGCCTGCAGCGGCAGCGCCTCCACCGGCGCGGCCACCCCGGCCGCCGGCGGCGCGGCGTCGGCCTGCACCACCAGGCCCGCGCCCTCCACCCGCGCCGGCCACCGGGCCACGTTGCCCGCGCGGTCGCGCACCACCACGGTGAACTGCTCGGGCAGCGCCGCCAGCGGCTGGCGCCAGGTCCGCGCGCCCGGGGCGCCCGGGTCGGCCAGCGAGAGCCGCCAGGTCTGCCCCGGCGCGTGTACCTCGACCGCGCCTACCTCGGGGGTGCCGGCGCCGGTGTCGACCACCAGGTCCCCGTCCTGGATCGTGACCCGGGCCTCGGGCGCCGCCTCGTCCAGGACGTACCAGCTCCCCTGCTGCTCCACCCGTCCGTCCGCCCGGCGGCTGAAGGTGTCCACCCGGTAGGCCCGCTCCTCCCAGCCACGCGGCACCAGGAAGCGGTCGCTGAAGGTCCCCCCCTCGGCGCGCAGGCGGCGGGTCTGGCCGAAGGGGTACCAGGCCACCACGTCGGTCACGCCCGGCGCACCGTCCACGGTGAGCGTCGGGTCGCCGGGCTTGATCGCCACCAGCGACAGCTCCGGATCGTCCACCTGCAGGCTGGTGAAGGCCGTCGGGATGCCCTCGCGCAGCGAGAGCGCGACGATCCGCTCCTTGAGACCCTCCTCGGGCTGGGCCTTCCAGCCGCCCATCATGCTCGCCAGCAGGTCGCGGTACACCGCCCGCCGGACCCGCGACCCGGCCGCGCCCGCCTCCTGCACCACCAGCTCGTGCGCCGCGGCCTGTCCGTCCCGCTCGACCTCGACGCGCAGCGTCCGGCCGACCAGCGCGCCCTCCCCGCCGCCGTCGAGCACCGACAGCCGCAGCAGCCCGCCCTCCGCCACGCGCCAGGGGCCCGCCCCGAGGGGGGACAGGTCGCGCCCGTCCACGCGCAGGCGGGTCACCGTGAGCACCGGCAGGATCGCCTGGTCCACCGCCGCGCGCAGGCGCGCCGGAGGATCCACGCCCGGCTGGTACCGGGCCGCGCGGGGCGGCAGCGCGCCGGCGAAGTGGATCGCCTCGTGGGCGTCGGCCAGCACGATCAGCTCGGCGGGGTGGCCCTCGGCGCCGCTGATGCCGGGGAGCTGGGCGTCGGTGAGCGCCAGGCAGCGCCGCGCGCCCTCGCAGCCCACCCCCTCCATCGCGCCCGCCAGGTCCGTCCACGTGACACGTGCTCCCTCCACCCGGTGCACCGAGACGGGCCCATGTGACACCGCCTGCACGCGCGCCAGGACCTCGTCCACCGCCGCGGACCGCCGCGCCATCGACCGGCTGCCGTCGACGAACACCGCCACGACGCGGCCATCGCGGTGCTCCGGGTCACCGGCGTTCAGCGCGACCCGCAGGGCCAGCGCCGTCCCCTCGGGCGTGGGGACCGCCCGCGCGTCCAGGTCCAGCGGCGGCGCCTCCTCCTGCCAGTACAGGACCAGCGCCTCGTGGGTCGTCGTCGCCAGCAGGGCCGACCGCTCCTCCCGGCGCAGGGTGCGGTGGCTGGCGGTCTCTCCGCGTGCGGTGGACAGACCCAGGTCCGCCAGGGGCCGCTCGGCGGCCAGGTCCACCGACACGGTGCTCACCACCCCCGGCTGCCCCAGCAGCTCGTCCACCGGCAGCAACAGCTCGCGGCGCCCGCCCTCCGCCTCGACCGGCAGGCGCAGGCGCAGCTCCACCTGCTTCAAGGCCCCCGCCTCCACCGGGTACACCGAGAAGGACTGCACCTGCCCCTCGCCTCCCAGCAGGGCCGTGGCCCGCCCCTCGGCGGCCGCCGCCCGGTGCTGCGCCTGGGCCTCCTCCCGGGCCTGGAGCGTCGCCTCCAGCAGCCGGTCGCCGCTCCAGAAGCCGAAGGACTCGACCGAGGCCCCCTGGGGCAGGTGGAGCTGGTAGTCGGCCTGGCCCAGGGCCTCGCCGTCGTTGACGAAGACCTGGCTCAGGTGCAGCAGGGCCTCGTCTCCGTCCACGACCACGTGGATCGCCTGGCTGACCAGGGGGAGCTGGCGGGCCTCGGTGAACAGGCCGGCCGCCGCGTCGTCCTGGGCACGCGCGGGGGAGGAGAGGGCCAGCAGGGCCAGCAGGGCGTGGGCGGAGGAGGAGGAGGGGCGCATGGTGGCTCCGTTCGTGCGAGGGCTTCGTTCAGCGCAGGGTGACCTGGACGGGCGTGGCGACCGGGAGGCAGCGCTCCAGCTCCCACACGCCGCGCAGGCCCTGCCCGGCGGCCAGGGGCAGCGTGACGTGCAGGCGGTGGTCGCCCTGGGCGACCTCGGGGGGGCCGGACAGGTCCATCCCGTCGGGCAGCAGCACGGTCAGGCTGCACGCGGTCCCCGGCAGCTCGGGCTCGCGCTCCAGCGGGTCGAGCCAGGTGCCCAGGCGCGCCAGCGGACCGTGCACGGAGGTCGGGGTCGGCCGCGCCTGGCGGCGACTCTCGTGCACGGCCAGGGGGCGCAGCGCGCCGTCGGCGCCCGGGGCCGGCGCCAGGGTCTGGAGCATCGCCTGGGCCAGGCCCCCCGCGTCGGCGTGCACGCGGCCGATGTGGTGGTACTGCCCCTCCGTCGCGTAGGCCAGGCCGCGGAGCTGCTCCACGCCGTCCGACCCCAGCGAGCGGCAGCCGATGGCGTGCACCACCACCCCGCGCGCCACCGCCTCGTCGGCGACCTGCGCCAGGGTGGGCCCGTCGGCGTAGTCGGTGTGGGCCGGCGCGTCCGCGATCAGGAAGAGCTGCTTCTCGGCGGCCGGGTCCCAGTCCAGCCCGGTGAGCGCCACCTGCAGCCCGGAGATCACGTCCTCGGGCGCGTCCCCACCGCCGTTGGCGTCCAGGCCGGCCAGGAACCGGGTCGCCACCGTGGCGTCCTCGGACAAGGGCGAGCTGCGGGTCAGCCAGGCGTCGCCGCGATCCCGGTAGGCGACCACGCCCAGCCGGATGCGCTCCTGCGGGCGCGCGGCCTGCAGCGTCGCCACCAGCTCCAGCGCCCGGGTGCGGGCCTCGTGCAGCTCGCCGGACATGGAGCCGGTCGTGTCCAGGACGAAGGCGACGTCGAGGTCGGCGTGGGCCGGCGCGCCGAGCGCGGGCAGCAGCAGCAGGGCGAGGGGAGGGGCCAGGGCGGTCATCGGGGCTCCAGGTCGGTGAGCCGGAGCAGAGCCAGGGCCGTGCCACCGCGCGCGGAGCGAGGCGGGCAGGGGATCCCCGGCCCCCGGGCGGGGATCGCCGATGCCCCGTGCGCGCAATCGAGGGTAGAACCCAGCGGTGGCGCGGTAGATCCCGCGCAGCAGCCGGGGAATGGGACGGAGCGCCCGGCGGGTCCGGTGGGGTAGGCTGCCGCCACCACCCCGAGGTCCCCATGCTCCCGCTGCTGCTCTCCCTCTCGCTGCCCGCCGCCGCCTGGACCGCCATGGGGGAGCGGGACGGCTGCGTCTACTCCAAGCAGGACGAGGGCGCGGTGATCGCCCTGCGCGCCGAGTGCACCTGGGACCTGCCCGCGGAGCGGGTGCGGGCGAAGCTCGCCGACTGGTCCGTGCACGACGACGTCTTCGAGAGCGTCGCCGAGTCGCGGGTGCTCGGCAGCCTGCAGGGTGGGGCGGGCAAGGTCTACCAGCGCCACCAGGCCTCGGGGATCTCCGACCGGGAGATCGTCATGGACGTCAAGGAGCTGGTGATCGACGGCGGCTGGCGGTGGACGCACAGCAAGTCGGCCGACCAGTCCCAGGTCACCGGCCAGCACGTGCTCGTCGGTCGCGACGACGGCCTGTGGGAGCTCAAGCCCACCGCGAACGGCGGCAGCTTCGTCGTCTACGAGCTGCGCTACGACCCGGCCGGCAGCGTGCCGGGCTTCATGGTCAAGTGGTTCCAGGGCTCGGGCTTCCGCGACATGCTGCTCCAGCTTCGGACCGCGGCCGCGGCGGGCTGAGGTCCGAGGGTCCCGGTCCGGGACGGCGCGCGTCGCGCTCCGAGACAGTTGTCTCCTTCCGTCGACGGGTGGATCCGGGGCTCTTTCGCGCGCTGTCCTGTGGCAGGATGGGTGCTCTTCCTCCGCTGGAGCGCAGCCATGTCGCCACGCCCCGCCTCCAAGGTCCGCCGCGAGCTCGCCGACGTGGTCTCCCTGGAGACCGAGCGCCAGCTCCGCGCGGGGGTGACCCAGGTCCGCGTGCCCTCCGCCCCCGAGCCGCCCGGCGAGGACCTGCCCTGGTTCGACGTCGGCTGCATGCCGGACTCCCTGCGGGACCTCCTGGCCGAGGAGCCGGAGGAGGAGAGCGGCTTCGAGCTCACGCTGGAGCTCCCCGCGTCGGCCCTGCCCTCCGCCGGCGAGCCCACCGAGGACGAGGACACGGTGGAGGGCGAGGCGGCGGGCGGCCTCATCCTGGAGGAGGAGACCGGCGAGGCGATCACGCGGGCCTTCCTCTGCAACGTCGTGCAGCTCCGCACCTCCGACGGCATGGAGCCCGTCACCGTCACCACCGAGCTGCCCGAGGCCCTCACCGACCAGCTCGATCCCCACCAGCTCGCCCCCGTCGACCCGGCGCTGCGCGACGACGCCGAGCTCCGGATCGCGCTGGTCAACCGCGCGCGACAGGAGATCCAGGACGGCCTGCTGGAGGAGGCCGACGAGACGCTGGAGCGCGCGCTGGCCCTGCTGCCGGGCGACCCGCTGGTGCTCGTGCACCAGGCCTGGGTGCGCCTGCTCGCGGGTGAGGCCTTCTTCGCCGCCTGGCAGGCCGAGCGGGCCGTCGCGGTGCGGACCGGGGACCCGGTGGTGGCCGAGCTGGCCGACGCCCTGGCCGCCGAGGTCGCCGAGCGCCTGCCCTTCTGACCGGGCGCCGCTCGGGACCCGGCCTGCTCCCTGGGGATGACGCTCCTGCGACGAGCGGTCACGAGCGGGCGACCCGCGGCCCGGGGATACTGCGCGACATGACCGCTCGACGCCTCAAGCTGCTCCGATCCGAGCCCGCGGTGCCCCACCGCCGCATCATGTACTGCGGCCCCGACCGGGGCACCTTCGATCACCTGCTCGACGACCTGGTCCGCGCGCGCGGCCTGGAGGGGGCCCCCGGCGACGAAGGCAGCCGCCTGGTGCGCCATGGCCGCGCCGAGCTGTGCTGGGTGCCGGCCTTCACCCTGGACCAGGCGCAGGCGCTGCTGGCCACCACCTTCCTGAACATGATCGTCGTCGACCTGCGGTGGACCGGCGACGACGAGGAGCAGCGCGGCCGCTTCGCCAAGGCGCGCACGCTGCTGCACGCCCTCGACGACGTCGAGGACATCGAGACGCGCTACGGCTTCCACCGCATCGTCGTCCTGGTCTCGGGCCCCAACGGCCCGGTGATCGACGACCTGCTGGTCGAGCTGGGCGGGCTGGGCATCCGCCACGTGCTCAAGGAGCGTCGCTTCCGCGGCGAGGAGACGGGCGAGCACTTCGCGGGCCGGCTGCTGGACGAGGCGCTCGAGCTGCTGCTGCAGCCGCGGGCCGCGCGCTCTGCCCTGTGCGCGGCGGGCGGCGGCATCACCGCCATCTTCTTCGAGCTGGGCGCGCTGAAGTGCCTGGACGACTGCCTGGTCGACGGCAGCGTCAACGACTTCGACATGTACTTCGGCATCAGCGCCGGCGCGGTCGTGACCAGCGTGATCGCCAACGGCTTCTCCGTGGACGAGTTCATGGCCGCCCTGGCCGGGGTCGAGGGGGGGCGCATCCCCCCGATCAACCTCAGCATGGCGCGCCTGGGCCACCTCAACCTGCCCGACCTGCGGTGGCGGCTGGGGGTGGCGGCCCGGGAGGGGGCGCGGTCCTTGTGGGACCTGGCCCGGGGCCGAGGCGGGCCGACCCTGGACGGCCTGTTCCTGGGCGCCACTTCGCTCATCGGCGCGCCCTTCCGGTCCGACCAGTACGAGGAGCTGCTGGCGGGCATCCTGACCGGCCCGGGGTCGACCAACCGCTTCGACCAGCTCCGCCGACCGCTCTACGTCGGCGCCACCAACCAGGACACGCGCCGCCACGTGCTGTGGGGGGACGAGGAGCACCAGCACGTTCCCATCAGCAAGGCCGTCCAGGCCTCGCTGTCGATCAACCCGGCCTTCTCCGCCGTGCAGATCGAGGGCGCCTGGTACGAGGACGGCGCGGTCACCCGCACCAGCAACTTCGCCGAGGCCATCCGGCGGGGCGCCGACCTGCTCTTCATCCTCGACCCCTTCGTGCCCTACCACAGCAAGGAGCCCGGCTTCTCCCAGCGGCGCGGCATGCTCTACAACATCGACCAGGACGTGCGCTCGCTGTCCTTCACCCGCTACGAGACGGCGCTCGCCCAGGCGCTGCGGCGCCACCCCGAGGTCTGCTCCTACACCCTGCTGCCCAACAACCGGCTGCGCCGCGTGCTGAGCGTGAACCCCATGGACCACCGGGTCTACCTGGAGGTCTTCCGCGGCGCCTACCAGGCCACGCTGCGGCGGATCGGCGCCGTGCGGCACCGGCTGGTGGGCGACCTGGCCCTGCACGGCCTGACCCTGGACACGGGGCCCGCCGAGCAGATCGCCGCCCGGCTGGAGGCCGCCGGCGACCGGCTGCGCTTCGAGGACTTCTTCGTCGACGGGCGGGTGGTCATCCGTCGGCCCCGGCTGTCGCTGGAGCCGCGCCGGGGGCCGAAGGCGCAGGCGGGCTGAGCGGGCCTACTCCAGGTAGATCCACACCGGCCGGTGGTCGCTGACCACCTGCTCGCCGCCCCAGCCGCCCTCGTAGCTCGACCAGGGCGCCAGGTGGTCATGGGCGATGACCTTGCAGGCGCCCTGCGTGCCCGCGTCGACATAGCGCTCCACCAGCGGGGCGCTCAGCAGGATGTGGTCGATCTTGCTGCGGTAGCTGATCTGCGTGTAGTCGGTGGTGTCCAGGGTCGCGAAGGTCCAGCCCGGGTCCTCCTCGAAGGGGGCCAGGCTGTCGATCTGGGGGTGGATGCCCTGGAAGGTGTCGTTCCAGTCGCCCGCGACGACCACGTGGTCGCCCCAGGGGCTGCCCTCGGCCGCCAGGTCCTCGGTCAGCAGCCGGTGCAGCTCCCGCACCTGCATCGCCCGGTACTCCGCCTCCTCGTCGTCTTCGTAGGGGTTGAGGTGGACCACGACGAGGGTGAAGGACAGGTCGCCCTCCAGCCAGGTCACCCGCGCCAGCAGCGGGTCCTTGCTCGGCCAGGAGGTCCCCGGCAGGGGGACCTCGCGGGCGTCGGTGACCTGGAGCGTGGTCTGGTCGTACAGGATGGCGGGGTTCTGGCTCCAGCCGCTCTCGCCCACCACCCAGGCGTACTCCGGCGGCAGGTCCAGCAAGGCCAGGGCGCCCTCGCCGTCGACCTCCTGCAGGGCCACCAGGTCGAGATCGTGCTGCCACAGCAGGCGGCCCACCATCTCGAAGTCGACCTGGGTCCGCGGCTCGTACTCCCCGCCCTCGTGATCCCACAGCCAGTCGGCGTTGAAGGTCGCCACCTGCAGGCGGCCAGGCGCGGACCAGGCGGGGTCGGGCGTGAACAGCGGGCCGGTGTCCACGGCGGGGGACTCGGCCTGGGGGACCAGGGTGCAGGCCAGCAGGGTGGCGATCAGGGGCGACACGCGCTCCCCCTATCGAGCGCGCGTCCCCGGGTCCGCGCTACCCTGGGCCGCGATGCTCCCTGCCCCCGACCCGGCCGCCTCGACGGCCCCGCATCCCCGCTGGCTGGCCTCCCGCCAGGCGCTGCACCGGGACTTCCTGGCCGCCTGCCAGCCGCCGGACGCCTCCTGGCTGGCCTGGCTGGGGCGGTCCACCGAGGAGCTGGACCTGGACCAGGTGGGCGCGCTGTGGCGGCGGGCCGCGCGTCCCCCCGGCAGCGTGCGCCCGGTCAACCACCTCTACGTGCACGTGCCCTTCTGCAAGAGCATCTGCACCTTCTGCAACTACGAGCGCCTGCGGCCGAACAGCCCGGGGCTGCTCGCGGCCTGGGAGGCGCGGCTGGTGCACGCGGTGGAGACCCTGGCGCCCTCGCTGGCCGAGGTGACCTTCTCGACCCTGTACTTCGGGGGGGGCACGCCCTCGGTCCTGCCCGCCGACCAGCTCCGCCGCGTCGTGCGCGTGCTGGAGGACAACCTCCACCTGCAGGACGCGCGCAGCCGCTACTTCGAGCTGGACCCGGCCATGATGAGCGAGGGGCGGGTGCAGGCCCTGGTCGAGCTGGGCTTCCTGCACCTGTCCTTCGGCGTGCAGACGCTGGACGAGGAGGTCAACCGGGCCCACGATCGCGGCCCGCAGGACCGCCGCGTGGTGGGGGAGCGCTTCGCCCAGCTCCGGGCGGCCGGCATCCACGACGTCTCCTGCGACTTCCTGCTGGGGCTCGCCGGCACCACCGTCGACCAGCTCCTGGCCGAGCTGGACGAGGCCCTGGCCACCTGGCAGCCCGTCTGGGTCGACGTCTTCCAGCTCGTACCCACCCACCGCTACGTCGACCTGCACTTCGGCGGGGACCGGGCGGCCTTCGACGCCCACCTGGCGCCCTTCCTGGAGCGGGGGCCCCCAGGGGTGCGGGCCCTGGCCCACAAGCACGGCTACCGCCTCAACGACGGGCACGGGCACGCCATCAGCCTGTACAAGCACCAGGAGCGCCCCACCGTCGATCCGGCCACCGGCTGGATGCTGCCCCAGGGTCCCACCGCCTACAGCCAGCAGGCCTGTGAGCAGCGGGCTCCCCTGCACCTGCTGGGCCTGGGCACCTCGGCCCGGTCCCAGATCTTCGGCGCCGCCTGGCTGCAGTACCGCGACCCCGAGCCGGGTATCGAGGCCCCGGGACCGGCGCGCTTCCAGGGCCACACCGTGGACCGGGTGGACGAGGGCCGGATGTGGTTGACCCATGACCTGCGCGACCGGCACGGGGTGGACCGCGCCACCTTCGCCGGGGTCTTCGGGCAGGACGTCGCCGTGATGTTCCCGGCGGCCGTCGCCGCCTGGCGGACGCTGGGCCTGCTGGCCCACGAGGACGCGGCGACCCTGGCCCTGCGCCCGATGGAGCGCATGGAGCGGATCGAGGCGCTGTGCTGGTTGATCCCCGAGGAGCGCCTGGAGTGGGAGCTGGGCCGGCGCCTGGGCTTGGACCTGTCGGCCGAGGCGCTGGCCGCCCGGGTGGGGCTGCAGCCCGGCCCGGAGCTGCTCGGCTGCACGATCGTGGGCTGGAGCGCAGGGCGCCTGCACCTCCAGCACCCCACGGGCCCGGTGACCCTGCGCCTGCGCCCCGTGCCCGGCGCGCCCCCCGCCGTCGTGCTCGAGCGTGCGCCCGCGGGCCTGGACCTGCGCCCCCTCGCCGCCCGCCTGCGCCGGGCCCTGGCCCCCCCGCGATGAACGCCATGATCTTCGCCCTGGCCTGGCTCGTCGCCGTCCAGCTCCTCGGGCTGGGCAACACGGTCGGCTACCACCGGCTGCTGACCCACCGCGCCTTCGCCTGCCGGGCCCCGGTGCGGTGGTGCCTCACCCTGCTGGGCGCGCTGCACGGGGGATCGCCCATGGTCTGGGTCGGGCTGCACCGGCTGCACCACACGAAGTCGGATGCGCCCGAGGACCCGCACACGCCGACCAAGGGCTTCTGGCACGGCCACGCCGGCTGGCTGATCGGCACGACCAACCCGCTGCTGGCCGTCCTGTTCGCCGCCTCGGGCTTCGGCCAGCAGGCGATGATCCTGGTCACCGACCTGCGCCGCCTGCTGGGGCGCCGGCCGGCCGACTGGCTCCAGCTCTGCCCGGACCTGCGCCAGGAGCGCCTGATGCGGGTGCTCGACACGCCGCTGGTGATGCCGGCCCTCTTCGCCGCCCAGCTCGCGCTGGCGTGGGGGGTCGCGGGGGGCCTGGGGATCCTCTGGCTGTGGCTGGTCCACCTCTTCCTGACCAACAGCTCCTGGTCGGTCAACAGCGTCTGCCACTGGCCGGCCTTCGGTCACCAGCCCTGGGACACCAAGGACTGGTCACGCGACGTGCCCTGGCTCTCCCCCCTGACCAACGGGGAGAGCTTCCACAACAGCCACCACCGCTACCCGCGCAGCGCCCGCCACGCCCTGCAGGGCGGGGCCGACCTGTCCTGGCTGGTGATCCGCGGGCTGTGCCGGCTGGGACTGGCCTGGGACCCGTGGCTGCCCCGGCAGTTCCGGCCGCGGGACGCGGCGAACTAGCGGCGCTAGTCTCGGGGCTTCAGGGCGCGACGCTCCACCGCCCGATCCGGGTCGGGGTGGCGCTGCCGTCCGCCAGGAACCAGGCCTCGACGATGGCGCCCGGGGGCAGGGGCAGGTCGGTGGGGATCCGCCCCTGGAACCAGAACGACGATGATAGGTTGGTGGACCAACCCATTCTCTCCAGCGTCGCGGCCTGGGCCAGCTCGTCCAGCCAGGCCCGGCCCTGGGCGTCGGTGATGCGCGCCCAGGTCCAGCCCGCCGCGCCGGGGTTCAGGCGCCCGCGCACGTCGACGCCCTGGGCCGTCGTCGTCACGTACAGCCCCTTGGGGTCCTGGTTCGGCTCGCCGGGCGGCAGCCAGCCCCAGGGCGCCAGGGGGTCGGGCGCGTCGGGCTGGAACTTGTCCAGGCTCAGCAGGTCGGTCGTGATCCACTTGAGCGCCTCGCTGGTGCGCTCCAGCTCCAGGCGGGCCGACAGCTCGTGCACCTCCAGCGTGGCCACCTTGCCCGTGACCTCGATGGCGGCGGCGCGCAGGCCGTAGGTGCCGCTGCCGATCGGCTGGAAGGAGTGGACCTTCAGCGCGTCGTCGTCGGGCTGGAAGCGGTCGACCAGGGGGGAGTCGGTCCACTCGGCGCCAGGCTGGCGGGGGCGCAGGCGCAGGGCCGCACGCCACAGCTCGCTGCCCTGGCCGTGGTAGCCCGCCCAGGGGCTGGTGCGGCCGAGCTGGGGATCCTCGACCCGCAGGAGGGCCAGGACGGCGCCCTCCCAGCGCGTGACCCGCCATCGCGGGCTGGCCGCCAGGTGCTCCAGCAGCATGGTCGCCTCGCCCTGGTCGATCAGGGCCAGGGGAGACAGGTCGACGCCGACCGTGAAGGTGACCTGGGCCCGGCTCAGGCCCTCGAACTGCACCGGGTCGGTCGTGCCCGACAGGGGAGGGGTCGGCGGCGCGCCGGGCGGGGGCACGGCGCCGGGGGGAGAGGGCGGCGCGGCGGGGGTCGCGGACAGGCCCGGCGAGGTCGGCGGGGCCTCGACGGGGGGAGCGGCCTGCGGAGGCGGCGCGGTCGTCTTGGGGCAGGCGAGGGCGAGGGCGAGCAGGAGCACGGGGCCGTCCCGGGCGAGGGGGAGGCGCATCCTACTCGGCCGCGGGGTCTACAGCGGCTCCACCTCGTAGAGCACCAGCCCCGGCGCGTGGTCCCGCGCGTACTGCATCATCCACGCCGTCTCGGCCAGGACCACCTGCTGCTCGTTGCGGTCCTCGACCACGGTGTAGTCGCGCCGCCCCTCCAGCCACTTCAGCCCCTCGGGCGCGCCGCCGATCCAGCGGGCCTGGGTGAAGCGCAGCGGCTCCAGCTCGCAGTTCACGCCGTACTCGATCTTCAGCCGCTCCTTGAGCACCTCGAACTGGAGCTGGCCGACGGCCCCCAGCCAGGGGTCCTGTCGGCCGACCACCGGCCGGTAGAAGAGCTGGATGACACCCTCGTGCGAGAGCTGCACCAGGCCGGTGTCCAGCTTCTTGCGCTTCATCGGGTCCTTGAGCACGGTCCGGCAGAAGAACTCGGGCGCGAAGCGCGGGATGCCGTCGAAGCGCAGGCGGCGGCCGGCGCTCAAGGTGTCGCCGATGCGCAGGTTGCCGGGGTCGAACAGGCCGACGATGTCGCCGGGCCAGGCCTCGTCCACGATGGATCGCTCGTCCGCCATGAAGGTGTGGGGCTTGGCCAGCCGCAGGGTCTCGCCGTTGCGGCCGACGATCACGTCCATGCCGCGCTCGAAGCGGCCGCTGACGACGCGCATGAAGGCCACGCGGTCGCGGTGGCGCGGGTTCATGTTCGCCTGGATCTTGAAGACGAAGCCGCTGAAGCGCTCGTCGGCCGGCGCAACGGTCACCGGGGTCTGGCCCTCGTCCCCCTCGCGGCCCTGGCGGGCGGCGGGGCCGGCGGCGTCGGCGGCCAGGAAGCGCAGGAGCTGCTCCACGCCGAAGTTGCTCATGGCCGAGCCCCAGAAGACGGCGCTCACCTCGCCGCGCAGGAAGGCGGCGTGGTCCCAGTCGTCGCCCGCGCCGTGCAGCAGCTCCAGCTCCTCGATCACCTGGTCGATCGCGCGGTCGCCGACGACGGCGCGCGCCTCGTCCAGCGACATCTGGCGCGTCTCCAGCACCTCGGTGCCATGCCGGCCGGTCGCCTCGTACAGGTGGACCTGGCGGGTGCGCACGTCGACGACGCCCTTGAAGTCGGGGCCGTTGCCGATGGGCCAGTTCAGGGGCGAGACCCGCAGGTTCAGCGTGCTGCTCACCTCGTCCAGCAGGTCGAGCGGCTCCAGGCCGGGGCGGTCGAGCTTGTTCATGAAGGTGACCACCGGCAGCTTCCGCATCCGGCAGACCTCGAAGAGCTTGCGGGTCCGCGCCTCGACGCCCTTGCTGTGGTCGATGAGCATCACCGCCGAGTCCACGGCGGCCAGGGTCCGGTAGGTGTCCTCGCTGAAGTCGGCGTGGCCCGGCGTGTCCAGCAGGTTCAGCGCCGCGCCCTGGTACTCGAACTGCAGCACGGAGCTGGTGATGGAGATCCCGCGCTCCTGCTCCATCTTCATCCAGTCGCTGACGGCCAGGCGGCCGACCTTGCGGCCCTTGACCGACCCGGCCAGGTGGATGGCCCCCGAGTAGAGCAGCAGCTTCTCGGTGAGCGTGGTCTTGCCGGCGTCGGGGTGGCTGATGATGCCAAAGGTGCGGCGCCGCGCGGCCTGGGCGGGCAGGGCCTCCAGGGGGTCGGTGGGCGTGGACATGGCGGATCCGGGGAGGGCGGGGCCCCGGGGTTAACCGCTCGCCCGAGGCCTGGGTCGTCGGCCCTTCCGGGGGGCTACCGGTCCCCGCGCAGCCGATCCGCGCGCTTGGAGCGGTCGCCCCGCGGCGCCTGGGCCAGCCCGCGGCGGAGCGCGCTGCGGATGGCGCTGCGCCCGGCCAGGCGGCGGTCGGCCTTGACGGTCGCGGTGGCCTCGGTCGGGACCGCGTCCGGCCCCTCCGAGGAGCCCGCGGGCACGGTGTGGGTCACCGAGACCGGCGGGAAGGGGCCGGTGTGCCAGGTGACCGGCGTGTGGCTTCCGGTGTGGTGCAAGGGGGGACGAGGAGCGGTGCGCATGCCGGCGATGCTACCGGGTGGGGGCCGTGGAACCGTGTCACCAAGGGTCTGCGCCGGTGAGGACCTCGACGGCGGCGGGGAGTTCGGGTCAGCCCTCCCGCTGCCAGTCCTGTCCGTTCCACACCCAGGTCTCGGTGTACTGCTCGTCGTCCGCCGGCGCGACCTGGCGGCTCACGCGGCCGTCGCCCTCGAAGGTCCACTTCTCGTCCCACCTGTCGTCGCGGTCCAGGTCGACCTTGGCGCGGTTGGCGGAGGTGTTGCCCGCGTCCTGGTAGACGTTGACCTTCCAGGCCCGGCCCTTGGTGGTGTCCTTCTTCTTGTCGGCGCCCAGGTCCTTGCCGACCCAGGTGAGCACGTCGGCCTGGTGGGGCAGGGCGCCGTCGGCCTGGGAGGTCGGGGCTGCCGAGGTCGACGGGGCGTCGGGCGCCGCGGCGATGGCCGGGGCGGTGGCCGGCGGTGCCGGCGCCGGCGCGAGGGCGGGCGCGGGTGGCGGAGGAGGGGGCGCGGGGCGGGTGGACCACCACCAGCCCACGCCGCCGACCAGCACCGCGCCGCCCAGCCCGAGCAGGCCGAGGAAGGTCTTGAGCTTCACGTTCCCGGCCAGCATCGCGCCTCCAGCGTGCAGAGCCTACTCCCTCTGCGCCGCCGCCGGCGCCCCCGTCGTGTCCACCATGCCGCGTTGCTGCGGCACGGTGCAGTTGCAGTAGCGGTAGGCGCAAGGGACGGGCCCGCCGCGCAGGCGCAGGCTGCCGTCCAGCAGGTTGCCCAGGCGCTCCTGGCGCTGGCGTCGCGCCGGGTAGCAGCGCCACGCCTCGCCCTTGTGGTCGACCACCAGGTAGCGGGCCCCCGCCCAGCAGGGGCGGTCGTGCAGGTCCGGGTCGAGCAGCCCGGTGCCGTTGTGCCCGCCCAGCGCCAGCAGCGCCGCGCGCTCGGCCGGCGCGTAGGCGATGACGTCGCGGTCCTGCTTCTCGGGCTGGATCCGCAGCTGCAGGCCGGCGGCGGCAAAGTCTGCGCGCAGCGCGGGCAGCGTCGGGAGGATGGCCCGGGTGGCCACGACCGTGGCGTGGCAGGAGCCCGCGTGGGCATCGCGGAACCGCGCCAGCTTGTCCCGGAAGGTGGCGGCCTCGACGTGCTCCAGGTGCAGGCTGGCGCTGAGCACTCCCGGGCGCGCGCGGGTGGCCTGGGCGAAGGCGTGCAGGCGCGCATCGGTGGCGGACAGGTTCGTGACGACGCTCACGCGCCGGCCCCCCCGGGCCAGGGCGACCACCGCCTCGTCGAAGCCGGGGTGCTGGAAGGGCTCGCCGCCGGAGAGCTTGATCTCCCAGTCGCCGGGCAGGTCCAGCAGGGCCTGTACGAAGCGAGGCAGGTCCCGGGCCCACTGCTTCCGGTCGTCCACGAAGCGCTGGGTGCAGTAGCTGCACCGGTAGTTGCACGTCGTGTTCATGTTCCAGGAGAGCACGCCCTCCAGCGGGTAGCGGGGGGCGGGGGGGCCACCCGCATCCGGGTGGCCCGCCGGGCGCGGGGGGGAGGTCATGGCAGCAGCGTACCCACCACGACCCCCTGCGGGTCCCTCAGTTGTCGAAGGCGCCCTGGAGGATCCAGGTCTCGATGGTCTCCAGGTCGTCGGCGGTCATGTAGCCCGAGCCGTCCTTGGGCATCCGGTCGCCGCCGTAGGCCGGGTCGTCCTCGGACAGCTTCGGCATCAGCAGGGAGACCGCGGGGTTGCCGGGCACCACGTAGGCCGTCCAGACCGAGGGGTCGTCGGGGGCGTCGTTCAGCAGCGTGTTGTAGGTCGTCGCCGCGTCGGTCAGCAGCAGGCCGGGGTGCCAGGTGTCGTCGCTGTGGCAGTCGGCGCAGTTGTGGGCGACCAGCAGGGGGTAGACGTCGTCGAGGAAGGAGACCTCCTCCACGCCGCCGTCGCCGGTGCCGCCGTCGCCGGTGCCGCCGTCGCCCGTGCCGCCGTCGCCGGTGCCGCCGTCGCCGGTGCCGCCGTCTCCGGTGCCGCCGTCGCCCGTACCGCCGTCGCCGGTGCCGCCGTCGGTGGCGCCGCCGTCGGTGTCGGTGCCGGTGTCGTCGCCGCCCTTGTCGCGGCAGCCGATGAGCAGGAGGGCGATGAGGAGTGCGGGCTTGCGCATGGGTGTCTCCGAACAAGAGCGAAGAACGGCCAGGGAGAGGAGTGGAGTACCCCTCCATCATCCCGACCGGGTGGCCACCGTCAAGCAAAGAAACTGTAGGCCGTCACGCGCCCGTCACCCTCGGGGTCCAGGCGCCTCAGGCGGGGGCGGACAGCTCGCCGCGCTCGCCCCGGCGGGCCAGGTGCTCCAGCCAGGCCTCGGCGCGCTGGCGCTCGTGCGGGCCCATGCGCGCGATGCGCGCCTGGATGCGCTGGACCCGCTGGGTGACCGCCGCGCGGCTGACCCCGTGGAGGCGGGCGTACTCGGCCTTGGAGCCGGCGCCGAACAGCTCCTCGAGGTAGGCCCGGTCCTGCGCCGAGAAGGGGCTCTCGGGGATCACGACCACCACGCGGTCCAGGTGCGGCGCGGCGCTGTTCCAGGTCTCGACCTCGCGGCCGAGATCCCCGTCCAGGGCGTCCCGCTCCCGGATCCGGGCCCGCGCGGCGTGCCCCACGGTGCGGTCGGTCACCGTCCGCACGAAGGCCAGCAGCGAGGGCACGCTGTCTCCCTCGAAGCGGGCCAGCGCGCCCGACATCAAGGTAGTGAGCACCTCGGCCACCAGCTCCTCCTGCTCGGCCGAGCCCAGGATGCCGTGGTAGCGCCCGCCGCAGCGGTGCTGCACCCGGCCGTGCACGTAGCGGGCCAGGCGCAGGAACAGGGCGCGCGCCTCGGGGGCGTGGCGGTCCGCCAGCATCAGCCGGATGCCGCGCCGGACGTCGATGTCGCGGTCGTCGGGCAGCATCTCAGAACCCGTTGTAGATGGAGTCGTCGCCGCTGCTGGTGGCGCCGCAGGCCGACCGGCCGGCGGACCACTCGCCGTGCTCCTTGCCCGAGGGCAGCTCGGACGGCGAGGCCGGGGGCTGGTCGCCGCACGGCTGCACGGACGGCGACAGGAAGCTGGAGAACCACAGGACGAAGACGTGCACGAGGTTCACGGCTGGACCTCCGTTCGGAGCAGGGAGAGATCGGGATCGCGGCGGATCATGTCGTCGAGGGCGTCGACCAGCGCCGCGGGGAAGGCCCCGCGCACCTGGTGGAGCAGGTCTCGCGCGTCGCGCTCGTCGCCCAGGCGCAGCAGGCAGGCCAGGACGTTGGCCAGGTTGCCCGCCGAGCGCTGCCGCTCGAAGGCCCGCGAGAAGTAGTCCAGGGCGACCTCGGTGCTGCCCTGGAGCCAGGCGATGACGCCGCGGTGGCGCTCGACGCTGGCGAGGTGGTCCTGCAGGCGGGGGCCCCCCAGCCGCAGCGCGGCCATCTCCTGGCGCGCCGCCATCTCGGCGGCCTCCTCCAGCTCGTTGACCCTCGGGTGGGCCGCGATGACGTGGAGCGCCGAGTACAGGTGCACCTCGTCGATGGCGCCCCTGGCGTGGAGCTGGCGGGCGCGGGCCCGCAGGGCGGCGACGTCCAACGAGGGCTGCTGCAGGGCCCGCCCCAGCTCGTCGAGCGCAGCGCGCTGATCCTCCTCCACGGCGTCGGCCAGGGGCAGGTAGGCCTCGGCGTCGACGTGGCGCAGGATGCGGTCGAGGAGGGCTTCGTAGTTCACGGCGGCGGACTCCGCTGGTCTTGCGGTGGCAGGGTAGACGGCCCCGTTAACGGCCCGCGTGAAATCCCTGCGAGGACCCTGCCAGCGCGCGCGTTAGCCGGCACGAGATGGACGCCCTGCCCGTCGCCTTCGAGGAGGTCGGCTTCGCCTGGCCCGCCGCGCCCGCGCCGCTCTTGCGGGGCTTCGGGCTGCGCTGCCCGGCGGGGACGTTGACCGCCCTGGTCGGCCCCTCGGGCTGCGGCAAGTCGACCTTGCTGCGCCTGGCGGCGGGGCTGCTGCTCCCGCAGGAGGGCCGGGTCGCCCCCGGGGCCTCCGCGCGGGGAGGGCTGGCGATGGTCTTCCAGCAGCCCAACCTGCTGGCATGGCGCACGGTGGCCGACAACGTGGGCCTGCCGCTGGAGCTGCGGGGGGTGCCGGTCGCGGCGCGCCGGGACGCGGTCGCCGAGGCACTGGGGCGCGTCGAGCTGGAGGACGTCGCCCAGGCCCTTCCCGCCGCGCTCTCCGGCGGGATGCGCATGCGCGTGGCCCTGGCCCGCGCGTGGGTGCAGGCGCCGCGGTTGCTGGTGATGGACGAGCCCTTCGCCGCCCTGGACGCGCTGACGCGGGGGCGGATGTACGACCGCTTCCAGGCCCTGTGGGAGCAGGGGCGGCCCACCGGCCTGCTGGTCACCCACGACGTCGACGAGGCCGTGCTGCTGGCGGATCGCGTGGTCGTCCTGGGCGGGCGGCCGCTGGGCGTGGTGGCCGAGGTGGCGGTCGACCTGCCGCGGCCCCGGTCGGCCTCCCTGCGCCACGAGCCCGCCCTGGGCGCCCTGGTCCGCCAGGTCGAGGCCCACCTGTGATCCCGGACGTCTCCCGGCACCCGCGCCTGCCCGCCGCGCTGACCGCGCTGGCCCTGCTCCTGGTGTGGGCCCTGGTCGCGGTGCGGACCTCGCCCCTGCTGCTGCCGGGCCCCCTCGCCGTGCTGCGGGCGGCCTGGAGCGCCCGGCAGGCCCTGGCCGAGGCCACCCTGCACACCGGCCTGGCCGCGGGGGCAGGGCTGGTGCTGGCGACGGGCCTGGGCCTGGTCGGCGCCGTGGCCTTCCACCTCAGCCGGACCCTGGAGCTCGCGCTCTACCCCTACGCCCTGCTGCTGCAGACGCTGCCCATCGTGGCGGTGGCGCCGCTGCTGGTGGTCTGGCTCGACTACGGCACGCCCGTCGCGGTGGCCTCCGCCGCGCTGGTCTCCTTCTTCCCCGTGCTCACCGCCGGGCACCTGGGCCTGCGCGCCGCCACCGTCGAGCAGGTCGAGCTGTTCTCCCTCTACGGCGCCTCCACCGCCCAGGAGCTGCTCCTGCTGCGCCTGCCGGCGGGGCTGCCGACCCTGTTCGCCGGCCTGCGCGCCGCGGGCGGCCTGGCCGTCATCGGCGCCGTCGTCGGCGAGTTCGTCGGTAGCAACGGCGTGCCGCGCTCCCTGGGCTACCAGGTCCTCTACGCCGCCCGCACCGCGGAGCCGGCCCTGTCCTTCGCGGCCATCGGCTGCGCTGCGGCGCTCTCGCTCGGGCTCTTCGTGGTGGTGCGCCTGGGCGAGCGCCGGCTCATCGGCCGCTGGCACGCGGCCGGAGGTGCTGCATGACCAAGACCCGGGCGCTCTCGCTCTTCACGCTGGCGCTGGCGGTGGCCGGCTGCGCACCGTCCTCCGATCCCGCGCCCCCGACCCCCGCCGCGCCGCCCGCCTCCGCTGCCACGCGGGTCCGGCTGGCGCTCAACTGGTTCCCCGAGCCCGAGTTCGGCGGCTTCTACGAGGGGGTCCTGGGCGGCGTCTACGAGCAGGCCGGCTTCCAGGTCGAGATCATCCCCGGCGGGCCGGGCGCGCCGACGCTGGAGCTGTTGGAGGCCGGCAAGGCCGAGGCCGCCATCACCGCTGCCGACGACCTGCTGGTCAAGCGGGAGAAGGGAGCCCGGGCCGTGGCCGTGTGGGCGGCCTTCCAGCTCACCCGCGTCGGCGTCCTGGCGCGCGCCGACAGCGGCCTGCAGCGCATCGGCGACCTGGGCGGGCGCCCGGAGCTGAAGGTCGCCATCGAGGTCGGCAGCCCCTTCCAGCGCTGGCTGTGGCAGCGCCACGGCTGGGAGGGCAAGGTGCAGGCCGTGCCCACCACCGGCTCGGTCGCCGCCTTCCTGGCCGACCCCTCGCTGGTGCAGCAGGCCTACGTCACCTCCGAGCCCTGCGTCGCGCGCGCTCGCGGGGTCGAGCCCGTCTTCCTGCGGGCCAGCGACGAGGGCTGGAACCCCTACGGCACGGTGCTGGCGGTGGCCGATCCGCCGCCGGCTTGGGTGCCCGCCTTCGTGCAGGCCACCGCGCGGGCCTGGCAGGCCTACGTGGAGGCGCCGGCCCGCGCCAACGCCGAGCTGGTGCGGCGCAACGACCAGCTCGACCCTGCGCTGGTGGAGTGCATCACCCAGGCCCAGGCGCCCTTCCTGACCGGCACGGACGGCCTGGGCGCCATGACGGCCGAGCGCTGGCAACAGTCCGTTGACGCACTTGTGACCGTGGGCCTCCTGAAGCCTGACGCGAGCGCCGAGGGGGCCTGGATAGTCCCGCAGGCAAGCCCCGCAGCGCCCTGAGCGGGGCCTCCGCCTGGAGGCGACCGTGACCCAGGAGCCCCGCCTGACCGCCGACCCCCGTCCCCTCCGCGTCTGGGGCTGGCGACACTACGTCGGCGCCTTCGTCCTGTGGCTGTGGGGCTGGAAGCCCGAGTCCAACCCGCCCGACGACATCAAGAAGTACATCTTCATCGCCGCGCCGCACACCTCGGGCTGGGACTTCCCCTTCATGATCGCCTTCGCCTGGTGGTGGGGCGTCGACATCCGCTGGCTGGGCAAGCACGTGCTGTTCGAGGGGCCCTTCGGCTGGTTCTTCCGCTGGTTCCGCGGCATCCCCGTCGACCGTCGCCAGGCGAACAACCTGGTCGACGGCTTCGTGAAGGCCTTCGCCGACAACGAGGAACTGGTGCTGGTGATCCCCGCCGAGGGGACCCGAGGCTACCGCGACTACTGGAAGAGCGGCTTCTACTGGGCCGCCAAGGGCGCCGGGGTGCCGATCTGCCTGGGCTACATGGACTTCGGGCGCAAGGTCGGTGGCTTCGGTCCGATGCTGTGGCCCAGCGACGACATCCGCCGCGACATGGACTTCGTCCGCGCCTTCTACACGGGCATGCAGGGCAAGCACCCCGACAAGTTCAGCCGGATCCGCCTGCGCCAGGAGGACGGCCTGGACGAGGCGCCTCCGCGCAAGCCCGAGCAGCCCGTGGCCGCCAGCGCCTGAGCGGCTGGTCCCGCCCGCCGGGCGGCGATCTTCGGTGACAAGTTCACCGGGACCACTAGATGTGGGGTTGCCCTGGGCCGCCCCCCCCTGTATCTTGTAGCGGTGGGTGGCTGTGGGCCCGCGCGTCCCGCCTCGTCACCCCCCCGCTGTCCCCCGTCGCGCCCCCTGCGCCGACCTCGGGGATGTGTACCCGCGTCGCCACCCGGCTCGCCCGGGCCCCACCACGCCCTCCCCTGCGCCTCCCCCCGCTCCTCCCCCCCGACGCTCCGCGAGAACGGCCGTGTCCCACCTGCTCGAGAACCAGACCACCCCTGACGACGCGGGCCTGCGGGCCCTCCCCATCGACCCGGCCCCCGCGGCGCTGCGGGTCCGGCTGGCCGACGGGGGCCACGCGCCCCTGACCCTGGACGGCCTGGTCCGGCTGGTGGCCGAGCACGGCCTGGGCCTGGACGCCATCGATCCCCAGCTCGTCGCCGAGCGCGTGCTGGGCGGCTGCTACGACGGCATCCCCGAGGTCGAGCTGGACAAGCTGCTGGTCAACGTGCCCGCCGTGCTGACCGGCGAGGAGCCCGACCACGCCTACCTGGCCGCGCGGCTGCTGCACCGCGTCATCGTCAAGGAGGTGCGCGCCCTGGGGGTCGAGCGCTTCTCGGACAGCATCCGCCTGGGACACGAGCAGGGGATCATCTCGCCCGCGACGGCCGCCTTCGTGGCCGAGCACGCCGCCCTGCTCGACGCCGCCGTCGACGACCGGCGCAGCGACCTGTTCCAGTACTTCGGCCTGCGGACCGTCTACGACCGCTACCTGCTGCGCCACCCGACCCGCCGGACGGTCTTCGAGACGCCGCAGCACTTCTTCCTGCGGGTCGCCTGTGGGTTGGCGCGGTCCCCGGTCGAGGCGGTCGAGTTCTACCGCCTCATCTCCAGCCTGGAGTACATGCCCAGCAGCCCGACCCTGTTCAACAGCGGGACGAACCACAGCCAGATGTCGAGCTGCTACCTGCTGGACAGCCCCGTCGACGAGCTGGAGGGCATCTACAAGCGCTACACGGACATCGCGCGGCTGTCCAAGTTCGCCGGCGGCATCGGCGTCGCCTGGCACCGCATCCGGGGCCGCGGTTCGCTCATCCGCGGCACGAACGGCAAGTCCAACGGCATCGTGCCCTGGCTGAAGACGCTGGACGCCAGCGTGGCGGCCGTCAACCAGGGCGGCCGGCGCAAGGGCGCCTGCTGCGTGTACCTGGAGACCTGGCACCCCGACATCGAGGAGTTCCTGGAGCTGCGCGACAACACGGGCGACGAGGCGCGGCGCACGCACAACCTGAACCTGGCCAACTGGGTGCCCGATCTGTTCATGAAGCGGGTGCAGGTCGACGGCGACTGGTCGCTGTTCGACCCCAAGGACCACCCCGAGCTGACCGACTCCTTCGGCGACGCCTTCGAGGAGCTGTACGAGCGGCTGGAGGCCCAGGGGCGGGCCGTCCGCACCGTCAAGGCCCGGGATCTGTACGCGCGCATGATGCGGACGCTGGCCCAGACCGGCAACGGCTGGATGACCTTCAAGGACGCCTGCAACAAGAAGAGCAACCAGACCGGCCAGCCCGGCCGGGTGGCCCACAGCAGCAACCTGTGTACCGAGATCGTCGAGGTCACCGACCAGCAGGAGACCGCCGTCTGCAACCTGGGCAGCATCAACCTGCAGCGCTTCGTCGAGCACGGCGAGTTCAACTTCGAGAAGCTGCGTGCGGTGACCGCCGTGGCCGTGAAGTACCTCGACCGCGTCGTCGACATCAACTACTACCCCACGCCCGAGGCCGCGCACTCCAACCGCCAGTGGCGCCCGGTCGGCCTGGGCCTCATGGGCCTGCAGGACGTGCTCTTCCTCAAGCGGCTGGACTTCGACGGGGCCGAGGCCTCGCGCCTGTCCGCCCGCATCCAGGAGGAGGTGTACTACGCCGCCCTCCAGGCGAGCTGCGACCTGGCCCAGGCCCACGGCCCGCACGAGACCTTCTGGGAGACCCGGGCGGCCCGGGGGCACCTGCAGTTCGACCTGTGGGGCGTCACCCCCGGCGGCCCGCGGGGCGGGCAGCTCGGCCTGTTCGGCGGCGCGGGCGGCAGCAACCGCTGGGCCGAGCTCAAGGCCCGCATCCAGCAGCACGGCCTGCGCAACTCGCTGCTGATCGCCATCGCGCCGACCGCGACCATCGCCAGCATCTGCGGCTGCTACGAGTGCATCGAGCCCCAGGTCAGCAACCTGTTCAAGCGCGAGACGCTGTCGGGCGAGTTCCTGCAGGTCAACCGCTACCTGGTGGACGATCTCAAGCGCCTGGGCCTGTGGACGGCCGAGGTGCGGGAGCGCATCAAGAGCGGCGAGGGCTCGATCCAGGAGCTGTCGGAGCTGCCCGAGGCGCTCCGCAGCCTGTACCGGACGGCCTGGGAGCTGCCCCAGCGCGCCTTGATCGACATGCACGCCGAGCGCTCGCCCTACATCGACCAGAGCGCCTCGCTCAACCTGTTCATGGCCCAGCCCACGATCGGCAAGCTGTCGTCCATGTACGCCCACGCCTGGAAGCGCGGCCTGAAGACCACCTACTACCTGCGCTCCCGCCCGGCGACCAGCATCGCACGCACCAGCGCCTCCGCGGCGACGACGGGTGACGCCGCCTCGGCGGCGACGACGGGTGACGCCGCCCCGGCGGCGCTCGCGGCGGTCTACACGCCGTCCCAGGCGGTGGCGTGCTCGCTGGAGAACCCCGAGGCCTGCGAGGCCTGCCAGTAGCGGCGGCCCCTCCCTCGCCGGTCCCACCTCTCCCCCCTCTCGCCTCCGCGGGTGTTTCGTGCTGCTCGATCCCGGCCTCAACCTGACGCTTCGGCCGATGGCCTACCCGTCCTTCTACGACATGTACCGCGACGCCATCAAGAACACCTGGACGGTGGAGGAGGTGGACTTCTCGCTGGACACGGCGGACCTGGCGCAGAAGCTGCTGCCGTCGGAGCGGCACCTGATCCACCGCCTGGTGGCCTTCTTCGCCACGGGCGACAGCATCGTCTCCAACAACCTGGTGCTCAACCTCTACAAGCACGTCAACGCCCCCGAGGCGCGGATGTACCTGTCGCGCCAGCTCTACGAGGAGGCGCTGCACGTCCAGTTCTACCTGACCCTGCTCGACACCTACATCCCCGACCTGGCCGAGCGCGAGAAGGCCTTCGCCGCGATCCACAACATCCCGTCGATCAAGGCCAAGGCCGACTTCTGCTTCCGGTGGATCGACAGCATCCAGGACCTCGACCGCATCGAGACGGCCGAGCACCGCAAGCAGTTCCTGCTCAACCTGATCTGCTTCGCCTGTTGCATCGAGGGACTGTTCTTCTTCGCGGCCTTCGCCTACGTCTACTTCCTGCGCAGCAAGGGCCTGCTGTCGGGCCTGGCGACCGGCACCAACTGGGTCTTCCGCGACGAGAGCATGCACATGCGCTTCGCGCTCGAGGTGGTGGAGACGGTGCGGCGCGAGGAGCCGGGGCTGTTCGACGCCGATCTGCTCGGGCGCATCCAGCAGATGCTGCGCGAGGCGGTCGAGTGCGAGACGGTCTTCGCCCAGGACCTGCTGGGCCAGGGGGTGCCGGGCCTGTCGCTCAAGGACATGCGCACCTACCTGGAGTTCGTCGCCGACCAGCGCCTGCAGAACCTGGGCATGGCCCCCATGTACGGGTCCAGCAACCCCTTCGCCTTCATGGAGCTGCAGGACGTGCAGGAGCTGGCGAACTTCTTCGAGCGCCGGGTCAGCGCCTACCAGGTGGGCGTGACCGGCGAGGTCGCCTTCGACGAGGACTTCTGAGCGTGGCGGGCCCGGCATGAGGGACCTCTTCGGCCGGCTGGAGCGGGCACTGGCGCTGGGTCCGGGCCTGCCCGCGGCCGTCGAGGTCCTGGTCGACCCTGGCGAGCCCTTCGAGCTGGGCCTGGCCCTGTCCGTCGGCGGTCCCGACCGGCCGGCGGGGCTGCTGCTCAGCTACAACCCCCGGGCGCGTGGGGGGGGGGCCCGGTCACGCTTCCTGCGGGCCCTGGCCGGCGCAGGCCTGCCGCTCGACGCCGCCCGGGCGGCCATGTCCTGGGTGCCCGACGACCGGTGCAGCACCGTGCTGGGGCTGGAGTGGCGGGGGGGCGTGCCGGCGGCCCGCGCGACCCTGTACCTGGAGGAGATCAGCCGCTTCTACGATCCGGCCGCCGCGGACCGGACCACGGCCCGCCTGGCCTCGCTGGCCGGCGTCCCCGGGGCGACGCTGGGCGACGACCCGGGCCTGCCCTACATCTGGGCCCTGGACCTGGGCCCGGGCGGCGTGGAGGCGCTGAAGACCTATCGCCTGGCGGCGCCGTCCCGGCGGGACGAGGTCCTGCTCGCCGCGCAGGCCGCGGCGGCGGGGGCGCTCGCCGACCCCTGGCAGGCGGCCCTGACGGGGGGCGTGGCGGCCTCCGGCTACATCCTCCAGCGCCGCCACCGACCGGGGCAGGCGCCGCCGCTCAAGGTCTACAAGACCTACGCCTACGACGCGGAGCCTGCCGATCCAGCCGCGACGGACGAGGTGTGGGACCTGTGCCGCGCGCTCGCGCCCCCAGACCTGCGCGCGCGGCTGGCCTCGGCGCTGGGTCCCGGTGGCGAGGGGCCCCCCACCAGCGTCGGCCTGCGCCTGGCGCCCGGCCAGCCCCGGCCGCTCGAGGCCACCGCCTACTGGTGCCTGGCGCGCGGACCGGGCTGGCCGCGATAGTCGGCCCCGACCCGGCCGCCCTGGAGGGCCCGCTCGTGCAGTCCGCGCCCCCGCCCGTGGGCCCCTCCCTGGCCATCGTGGTGCCCTGCTACGGTCCGCAGGCGCCCGTGGACCGCATCCTGGCCGAGGTGCCCGCCGAGCTGCGCGGGGGGCTCATCATCGTCGACGACGGCAGCCCGACGCCCATCCGCGCCGAGGGGGTGCGGCTGGTGCGGCACCCGCGCAACCGCGGCTACGGCGGGGCCCAGAAGACCGGCTACGCCGCGGCCTTGGACGCCGGCTTCGACCGCGTCGTCCTGCTGCACGGCGACGCCCAGTACCCGACCCTGCCCACCCTGGCCCTGGCCCAGGCGCTCGACGAGGCGCCGGTGGTGCTGGGCAGCCGCTTCCTGCGGGACGGGGGCCGGGCGGTGCCGGGCTGGCGGCGCTGGGGCAACCGGGCGCTGACCGGCGTCGCCAACCGGCGCTTCGGCACCCACCTCTCCGAGCTGCACACCGGCGCCCGCGCCTTCCGCGCCGAGCTGCTCTCCAGCCTGCCCCTGGCCTCCTTCAGTGACGACTACCTGTTCGACCAGCAGCTCCTGGTCGCGGTGCTCGCCCGGGGCCTGCCGATCGCCGAGCGGCCGGTCCAGGCCCGCTACGACGACCAGGTCCAGAGCATCAGCTTCCGCCGCTCCGTCCGCTATGGCCTGGGTTGCCTGTGGACGATGGCGCGCGCGCGCTGATCGGGGCCCAGGCCCCGTCGCTCGCGGGCCTTCCTTCCGCCGGGCGGCGGGGTAGGGCGCAGGTCGACCCGCTCAGGACGCGCCCCCCATGGACCTGCGCCAGATCGCCGACATCTCGCTGCGCCGGAAGCTGCACCACCTGGTGCTGCACCTGGGCGTGGACGCCGGCGCGCTGCCCGCCCACCGGGTGCAGCGGCTGGCCCAGGAGGTGGGCCCCCTGTGCTGGCTGGACGTGCATGGCGGCGATCCCTTCCTGCGGTCGGACCTCGCCGCGCTCGTCGGCGCCTTCCGGGCCGAGGTCCTGACCCTGGTCACCCCCGCCCAGGACGTGGCCGCCGTGGTCGACGGCGCCCGCCGCGTCCGTCGGGAGCGCGGGGGCGAGGTGGTGGTCGCCCTCACCCTGGACGGCCTGATGCCCACCCAGGACGCGCTGCACGGCCCCGGCGCCTGGGATCGCCTCTGGGCTGCCTTCGACGCCCTGCGGGCGCTCGACGAGGTGCGCGTGGAGCTGCGCACCGCCCTGTCGGCCCAGAACCTGGACGAGGCGCTCGCGCTGGCGGAGTACGGCTGGCGGCAGGGGCCGGACGCCCACGTCGTGGTGCTGCCGGGGGGCGCGGACGCCGAGGCGCTGGAGCCGCCGCGCCTGCGCGCGCTCGAGGGGCCGCTCTTCGCCGTGCTCGACCGCTACGCGCCTGACGACGGGCGCCTGCTCTCCCGCCTGCGCCGGCACTTCCACCGCCTGCGCTGGGCCACCGCCGTGCGCACGTTGCAGGAGGGCCGGCAGGTCATCCCTTGCCTGGCGGGCCTGGCCCACGCGGTCGTGCGGTCCAACGGTGACGTCGCGAGCTGCGAGCTGCTGCCGGCCCTGGGCAACCTGGCCGACCGGCCCTGGGCGGACATCTGGTCCGGCGACGCGCTGCGGGCCCAGCGCGAGTACATCGGCGCCGGCGGCTGCCACTGCACCGACGACTGCGCGATGCACGACAGCATCGTGCTGCGCCCGCAGAACCTGCCGCGGCTGCTGGCGGGCTGAGGCGCCCTGTCCGGCCCGCGGCTATCCTGCGGCGACCATGCACCTCTCCTCCCTCGCGCTGGCTGCCGGGGCCCTGGGCTGCCAGCCCGGGCGACCCGACGCCGCCTTCAGCGAGCTCGTGCCCACCGTCCTCACCCTGCGCTGGACGTCGACGCTGCGCGGGCGGGCCCACGTGGAGCTGGGCCAGGAGGAGCTGGACGTGGTCACCCCCGCCACCGAGGGCCTGGGCACCGAGCACGCCGTCGTCGTCTACGGCCTGAAGGCCGGCGAGGTGTACCGGGCGCGCGGGGTGGTCACCGCCGAGGACGGCAGCGTCGAGCACACCGCCGAGGTGGAGGTCGAGGTGGCCCCGGCCCCGCCCGAGCTGCCGCGCTTCACCCTGGCCCGGTCCGACGCCGACCTGCTGCCCGGCTACGTGTTGACCAGCACCCTGGGCGCGGACCAGAGCTGGGTCGTCATCCTCGACGCCGACGCCGACCCGGTCTGGTTCCTGCCGGCGGACGGCGGGCTGTCGATCACCTCGACCCGGCCGTCCCGGGACGGCCAGGACATCCTCTACAGCCAGTACGACACCGCCCAGCGCACCGACCTGGGCGGCGTGCTGCGCGTGCGCCTGGACGGCAGCGACCGACTGTACACCCGCACCCCGCTGGCCCACCACGACTTCGCCGAGCTGCCCGACGGCCAGCTCGCCTGGATCGCACTGGACATCCGGCCGGCGGTCGTCGAGGAGGAGGAGGTCGATGTCGCCGGGGACCAGGTCATGGTCGGCGCCGAGGGCGGGACGGGAGAGGACGCGCAGGTCGCCTTCTCCTTCTGGGACTTCTTCGAGCCGTGGGAGACCTGCAAGCACTTCGACGGCGACGTGTACGGCACCGGTGCCAAGGATTGGTCGCACGCCAACTCCCTGATGTACGACGAGGAGCAGGACGCCTTCTACATCCTGTCCAAGAACCAGGACGGACTGATCAAGGTGGACCGGCAGGGCGGGCAGCGGCAGTGGCAGGCCAACGGCCGGTTTGCGACGCTGGAGACGCTGGGCGGGCGGGACTGGTCGCACGGCCACATGTCGCAGCGCTGGTCCGACGGCTTCATGATGTTCGACAACGGCTACCACAACGGCTCCACCTCGTGGGTCGAGGAGTACGCCCTCGACGAGCAGGCCGGCACCATCGAGAAGGTCTTCCAGTACCAGACCGCCCCGGGGACCTTCATCGAGCTGCTGGGCGACGCGCGCAAGCTGCCGGACGGCAGCTACCTGGCGAGCTGGACCTCGCTGGGCACCATCGAGCGCTTGGACGGAGAAGGCCAGCTCCGGTGGCAGGCGGTGGCCGAGCTGGGGGCCGCCGTCGGGCGCGTCAGCTTCATCGAGGATCTGTACACCCTGGACCAGCCCTGAGGGCCTCCGCCTCCAGGTCCGGGGGCGGAGCGATCCGCGGCTGTCCCTCGGGCGGGGCGTGGCCGAAGAGCGCACGGTACAGCTCCCGCATGCGGTTGCGCAGCAAGCGGTGGGTCCGCCGCACGTCGCGCAGGACGTGGGGCTCGTAGAAGGCGCGATCGTACATGAGCTGGAAGGCGGTGCGCGGCAGCGGCGGCAGCGTGGACAGGTCCCGGCAGTCGTCCAGGTGGCCCAGCACCAGCGCCTTCTCGGTGCGGGCGTCCGGCTCGTCCCCGAAGATCCGCCCGTCGGGGCCGATCACCAGCACCCGCGCGTCCGGCTGGTTCATCCGCTCGCCGATGCAGTAGGTCGCGCGGTCGATCTCCGAGAGGATGCTGCGGCGCAGGTCCTCCACCCGGGGCGAGGGGCGGCCCTGGAGCCACCGCCGCCACAGCGGCAGCAGGCCCCGGAGCTGCTGGTCCAGCGCGAGCAGGTGCTCGTCCTGCCAGGGCATGCCGACCACCGGCGAGACCACCAGGTGGACCAGCCCCTGCTTGACCAGGTGGACGGCGTTGGGCAGCAGGTGGTCGACCGTGTCCGGCGTGACCACCATGTTCGCCGCCGTGTTCACCCCCGCCGCCACCAGGTGGGAGAGCCCGGCCGCGGTGGCGTCGTACAAGGCCCGGGCGCGCCCGGCGTCGCGACCCTCGCGGGCGTGGCGGAAGCGGGTGTGATCCTCGGCCCGCCCGTCGATGCTGATGCGCACGTCGAAGCCGTGCCGGCGCAGGAAGGCCGCGCGCTCGGCGTCCAGGCCGGTGCCGTTCGTGCACATGTTCAGCGACACGCGGCGGTCGCGGGTCAGCCGCGGCAGGCGGTCCGTCAGCGCCAGGACCATCGGCCAGTGCAGGGTCGGCTCGCCCCCGTGGTAGTTCAGGTCCAGGTCCACCCCAGGCGCGGCCTCCAGCAGGGCCACCAGCCGCTCGATCCGCTCCTCGTCGATCCACACCGGCCGCTTCGCGGTCGTGCAGTAGGTGCACCGCATGTTGCACTCGTCCGTGAAGATCACGGACACCTGGTAGCGGGGCGGGTGCGGCATCGGCCCAGTCTACCCGGGCCCGGCGCCCGGAGGTCCGCCCCCGCTCAGGCGCAGGTCCGCAGGATCAGCACCAGCACCAGCAGCGTGCCCGCCAGGACCAGCATGCGGTTGGTCCGCGACATGCCCAGCGGCAGCCGGGGCTCGTCCTGCGCGTCCGCTCGTGCGGGCGCCGGCCGGCGTGGCGTGCGGGAGGAGGGGGTCGGCGCGTCCGCCATTGCTGCTCCGGGTGAGGGCACGGCCCGGTGACGACCGGGCAACCTGGCTCATGCACGAAGTGTAACCCATGTAAGCGCTTGCCCCGCCCGCCAGCCCTGCCGGCCCACCGGCACCCCCCTCCGGGTGTCAGGCAATACGTTATAATACCTGTTCCACTCGCGAGGATCCGCCAGGGACGCCGCGAGTTTCCCGTTGGCTCCCGCGTGCGCCCCCCGCTCCGGCAGGCCGGCACGCCCCTTGGATCGGCCCCCCCGCCGCCCGAGGTGCCCATGTCCAACCCCGATCTCCTCGCCCGCTGCGCGCAGGCGCTCGGCGCCCGCGGCTGCGGCCGCCGCACCGTGCAGGCCTACACCGCCGCACTCCGCCGCCACCTGGCCTGGCTCGCCGCCTCCCCCCTCGCCGCTGGCTCCGACGCCCTCGACCCCACCCGCCCCGATCCCGAGCGCGCGCGCCGGTGGCTGCTCGACCGGCAGGCCGTCGGCCACCACGTCGACCAGGACGCAGCGGCCCTGCGCCTGCTCTACGTCGAAGTGCTCGGCTGGCCCCCCCAGCACCTGCGCCTGCCGACTCGATCGCCGCGCGTGCGCCGCCCCGGCCCCGTGCCCGGCCAGGCCGAGGTCCTGGCCCTGGTCCAGGCCCTGCCCCGCCGCCGCGACCAGCTCCTGCTGCTGCTGATCTACGCCGCCGGCCTGCGCGTGGGCCAGGTCGTCGCGCTGCGCGTGGCCGACCTCGACCCCGTCGCCGGGACCCTGGCCCGCCCCGGCGGCCGCCCGGTGCGCCTGCCGCCCGCCCTGGCCGCCGAGCTGGCCGCCCGCGCCCGTGGCCGCCCCCTCTCCGCCCCCCTGCTGCCCGCCCGCCACGGCGGCCCGCTCAGCACCCGCGCCGTGCAGAAGCTCCTGCTCCAGGCCCGCGCCCGCCGGGGCCCCGGCGGCCCCACCACCCAGGACCTGCGCCGCGCCTTCGCCGCCCACCTGCTCCAGCAGGGCGTCGACCTGCGCCTGGTGCAGGCCGCCCTGGGCCACCGCCGCCCCGGCACCACCCGCCGCCTGGTCCCCGCCGTCGGCCCCGCGGCCCTGCCCTCGCCGCTGCCGGCCGTCCCTCAGCTCCAGGCCCAGCGCGCCCCGTCCGCCCCTTGCGAGGCGAAGCAGCCCACCGTCCACCGCTCGCCCGCCGTGTTGGCCGTCACCTCGTGGTTGTAGCGCCCGCCGTCGAAGAGCAGCAGGTCCCCCACCGCCGGCCGCACCGCCGTCAGCCCGAAGGCGGCCAGCGCCCGGCGCCCCTCGTCGGGCGAGAGGCGGTCCAGCGCCGGCTCGCGCCCCGGCGGCGGCCGGTGGAAGATCCGTAGCTCGCCGCCCCCCTGGCCCTTGGCCAGCGTCACGTAGCTGGAGAGCTGCCGGTGCGGGTCGATGCGCCCGACCAGCCCCGCCATCGACGGCCAGTCCGCCCGCTCGCTGTGGATGCCGATCGACAGCCCCGCCGGCAGCGCGCGCACCGTCAGCGGCGCGTAGGTCTGTCCACCCTCCGCCGGTGGCGCCTGCACCGGCCGGCCGCCGCCCAGGGCCGTCAGCCCGCCCAGGATCCGCCCCCCCAGGTCGACGCCCAGCGCCGCCAGCGCCGCCTCCAGCCCCCGCGCCCGGCGCAGGTAGTGCCCCAGGTCCCGGCTCACGACCAGCACCTCCCCCCAGGTCGAGCCCGGGAAGGGCGCGGCGTCCAGGGGCCCGCTGTCCCCTGGGTTGCTGCGCAGCCCCCGCACCACGGCGGCCGCCTCCTCCTCGGTGAACAGACCCGTCAGGATGACGCCGCCCAGCTCGCCGGCCAGCAGCCGCCCGAAGCGGTCCGTGCCGTCCAGCTCTCCCGGTGCGAGCACCGCGAAGGAGGGCGCCTGGCCCGCGCCCTCGGCCAGCACCTGCACCCGCGCCTGGTCGCTCATCGCACCTCCACAGCGGGCTCCACAGCGGGCTCCACAGTGGGCTCCACAGCGGGCTCCACAGTGGGCTCCACAGTGGGCTCCACCGTGGGCGACAGCCGGTCCCGCTCGTCGCCGAAGGCCGCCCGGTAGCCCGCGTGCAGCCCGTCGCAGCCGCGGCCGTACCAGGCACAGCGGTCCTGGTGCACGCAGCCGAAGCGGAAGCCGTCGGACAGGCGCACCTGGAACTCGTCACGGATCAGCATCTGTGGCTGGTGGTTGTCCAGCTTGTCGCCGTGTCGGCCCAGCAGGCAGCGCGGGAACCACTTCACCGTCGCCGGGATCCCGGCCGCGTCCAGCCGGTCCAGCGCCAGGAGCAGCGGCGGCATCACCCGCTCCAGGGGCACGAGCTGGTCCTGCTGGCCGGCCTCGCCCACGTGCAGGAAGCTCCACAGGTGGACCTCGCGCATCCCCAGCTCCGCCTGCAAGGCGGCCAGCTCGGGCAGGACCGCGGCGTTGTCGGCGCAGACCACCGTGTTGGCCAGCACCCGGGCGCCCAGGTCGTGCAGGTGCTCCACGCCCCGCAGCATCTGCCCGAAGCTGGCTGGCGCGCGCGTGATGTGCGCGTCCAGCGCGGCGGTCGGCGCGTGCATGCTGACGAAGTACTCGCCGGCGCCGGCCTGGACCAGGGCCGCCGCGAGAGCAGGATCGGACAGCCGCCGGGCGTTGGTCTGCAGCCGCACCACCTGGAAGCCACCCAGCTCCCGCGCCTGCCGCACCAGCGCCGGCAGGTCGGGGATCAGCGTGCTCTCCGCCCCCGAGATCGTCAGCCGCCGGAAGCCCCGCCCCGAGGCCAACGCGGCGGCGTTCGCCTTGTAGACCTCGGCGAAGACGGCGCGGTCGGTGTCCTCCAGCCGCTGGTCGATCTCCGCCTCGATGATGCAGAAGCGGCAGCGGCTGTTGCAGCGGTAGTTCAGCGCGACGATGAGCGTGTCGTCGTCGGGGTGCCCGCCGACCCGGGGGCTGGCCAGGGCCCGCCGCACCATCTCCAGGGACACGCCCAGGCGAGGGTCGGGCAGGGTCAAGCCGTCGAGCGAGGGGCGGCTCACAGGAACCCGTACAGTCCGACCTTGCGGACGGTGACCTGCGAGAGGTCGTGTGCGGGCACCGCGAAGTCCAGGCC
Source organism: Myxococcota bacterium (assembly GCA_023150805.1). Lineage (GTDB taxonomy): Bacteria > Myxococcota_A > UBA796 > UBA796 > UBA2385 > UBA2385. Next base: position 60,470 of record JAKLKF010000028.1, read on the forward strand.
CAGGTCCCAGCGCAGGTGGCACAGGTCGTCCCGCCGCGCGTGGAGCAGGCGGCACAGCGGCCCCGGCCAGCGGCGCGCCATCCATGGCAGGAGCTGGTCGGTGTGCACCCGCGAGAAGTACAGCGCGTCCCCGTCCCGCTTGTGGGCGAAGCAGATCGTGAAGCAGTCGCACAGCCCCGGGTCGAGCAGGGTGTCCACCGCCGCGGCCCCCCGCGGGCTGTTCTGCACCTGGGCGCGCACGGCGGCCAGCTCGTCCTGGGCCCGGAAGAACAGGTAGCTGTTCTCCCGCACCAGCTCGCGGCCGGCCACCAGCCAGCTCAGCCCGTCGTAGCCGTGCACCCGCCGGTCGCCCGGGGTGTAGATGCGGAAGCCCGGGGACCGTCCACTGTCCATGACCTGGGCGTCCAGCTCCAGGCTGCACATCAGGTAGGCGGCGCGGTGATCGTCGAGCTGGCTGTCCACCTCGAGCACCGGCCGCAGCCCGGCCACCAGGGCGCTGACGCTGCGCGGATCCTGGGGCCCCTTGGGCGTGCGCTGCCCGTCGCGCGCGAGATCGTACACGTACAGCTCGACCCCGGCCCGCCCGTCGGGGAGCTGCTTGACCCCCCACACCGTCTCGCCCGGGCCCAGCAGCTCCCGGAAGCGGGTGATCACCGGCCACAGCCCGTCCAGGCCCTCGGTCTCCAGGAACCAGCGCAGCACCGACTCGCTGGCGGCGCGGCCGGCCGGATCCGCCGCCGGCGGGTAGGGCCGCCGGATGTAGTCGTGCAGCGGGCCCGGCCCCTGCGGCACCCGCAGCCGGTCCCAGCGGGACAGCTCGGCGGGCGAGGCGGGCTCGGGGGGCAGGGTGGTCACGCGGGCAGCTTAGTCGGCCGGCAGCCCGGTCCACACCCGGGCGCGCCCCTCCAGCGCGTCGACGAAGCGGCGGCGCAGGGCCAGGATCGGCGCGTCGGCGGGGCCCAGGTGCTCGCCGGCCAGCGGCGCGCCCGAGCCGTCCCGCAGCACGCCGCACAGCGCCACGTAGTCCTCGATCTCGGTCAGGTTGTCCGCCCCCCGCAGCGAGGAGAGCGAGACCTGGCCGGCCAGCACCGCCTGGCCCCGCTCGGCCACCGAGGAGGGCGTGGTCAGCGGGCGAGGGGACAGCGCGTGCAGCTCGTGACCGGGCACGCTGGCCGGCACATGGGTCACGGCGAAGCTGACGCAGGAGCCCGCGTCCACCGGCACCCGCCAGACCAGGTGGTCCCGCCAGCCGGCCGCCTCGCTCACCGGGGTCGGGAAGCACAGCGCGTCGGGCAGCAGCACCCGCACGCGCACCGGCACGGCCGCGGCGGCCTCGATCGACAGCCCGTCGGGCAGCAGCTCGACGCGGGGCGGCACCGAGGGGTCCAGCAGCCCCGCCAGCCCGCTGCCCTCGTGCGTGACCGGCAGGTGGGCCAGGTCGCAGGTGTTCTCCAGCCGCAGGAACCAGGGGCAGGGCCAGACCTCGGGCGGCAGGACCCGCAGGGTGCCCGGCTGCTCGAAGGCCGGCCAGCGCGGCAGCTCGGCGGGGGGACCGTGCCCCAGCCAGGCGAAGACCAGGCCCAGGTGGTCGCGGGCCGGCGCGCTGCGCAGGGGCACCGCCGCGCAGGCGCCCCCGTCCGGCCGCGCGACGCAGCGCCCGTCGGGCTCCCAGGCCCAGCCGTGGTGCATGCAGGTCAGCGCCTCGCCCTGGACGAAGCCCAGGTGCGTCGCCGTGCCGCGGTGCGGGCAGGCCGGCCCGAGCAGGGCGGGGGCGCCCGCGTCGGTGCGCAGCAGGGTCCAGCGCTCGCCCAGCACCGTGATGGGCGCCACCTGTCCCGGGGCGAGGTCCATCGACCGGCACACCGGCTGCCAGGCCGCGCGCAGCAGTCGCCCGCCCGGCGAGGTGGGGGAGAGGTCGGCCCATGGAGAGCTCACTTGCTCTCCAGCAGCCGGGCCAGCGCCGCCGCCAGGGCCTTGTGGCCGATCGGCGTCGGGTGGCAGCCGTCCAGCGTCTCGCCGTGGACCGCCTCGTAGCGGACCAGGTCGACGTCGGGGCGCAGGCGGTCCAGCTCGCTCATCACCAGGCTGTACTCGGGCCGCGTACAGACGTCGACCAGCACCGTCTGCGGCGCCTGGGCCGCCAGGTCCTCCAGCGCCTCCTCGTACGCGGCCACCGTCACCCGCGGCTGCAGGGCCCCCACCCGCCAGGCCAGCACCATCCCCGTTGCCCAGGGCCGGAACAGCCAGCGCCGGCCCAGCTGCACCAGCCGCAGCTCGCCCGCCGCCCGCCGCGCCTGGCCCAGCGCCCCCTGCCGCTCCGCCATCGCCACCGCGTCCGGCTCCAGCACCTGGTGCGCCTCGTTGGCGCCGAAGGCCGCGATCAGCACGTCCGGCGGCAGCCGCGGCGCCACCTCGCCCAGCAGCGCCCGCCCCTGCACGCTGGTGAAGCCCGGCACCGCCAGGTTCAGCACCTGCCAGCCCTCGCCCAGCGCCTCCTCCAGCACGGTCGGCCACGCCTCGTGGTCCTCGACCGCCCAGCCGAAGCTGCTGCTGTCGCCCAGGACCAGCACCCGGCGCTCGCCCTCGGGCAGGTCGGCCAGGGGCCGGTCGCGGAAGCCCTCGGGGCTGGTGCGCACCGTCCAGGGCCGCTGCACGCCCAGGTGCAGCCGCGTCGCCCGCACCTCCAGGTCCGGGCGCAGCCGCCACAGCAGGCGCGGGTCGGGCTGCAGCAGCAGGTGCGTGTCCACCAGGAAGGCGCCGGCGTCCCGCACCTGCCCGATCGCCTCGTAGCCGTCGGCCCCCGACAGGCGCAGCATGTGGACCGGGTCCTGGGCCGGCGGGTCGACGAAGCGGCGCGCCACCAGCTCCAGGGCGGCGAAGAGCAGCACCCCGGCGCCGACCTGGAGGATGGCGTTCCGGACGCGGAGGGACCTCATCGCCCGCAGCCTACCGCGCGCGCTTCCACGCGGCGTCCACACCGCCCGCCTCCACCTTTCACCTGGCGCAGGCACGCAATCCGCTCGGCCGGCGTACAAGGGTCCCACCTCTCACCGGAGTCCCCCATGGCCACCTACCGCGAGACCTTCCAGCGCGTGCTCGACGGCGACTACACCGACGCCAGCCCCGAGGAGCGCACCGCCGCCGTGCGCGAGGTCATCGAGATGGGCGCGGGCGCCGCCGCCATCGTCTCCTTCCAGCCCATCCCCTTCCTGGACCTGGTGCTCGTCTCGCCCATCCAGATCGGCATGGTCCAGGCCATCGGCCGTGTGCACGGCCACAAGCTCGACCAGAAGTCCGTCCTCGAGATCCTCAGCACCTTCGGCGCCAGCATCCTGGCCCAGAACCTGATCATCTCCTCGGCCAAGCTGGTGCCCTTCGCCGGCTGGATCGCCGCCCCCGCCATGGCCTACGCGCTGACCTGGGCCGTCGGCGAGGTCAGCGACCACTACTTCCGCCACGGCCGCGGCGTCACCCCCGACGAGCTGCGCGAGATGTTCAAGAAGGTCTACCGCGAGAAGAAGGAGGAGAAGGTCGCGGCGCACAAGGGCAACACCACGCTGAAGGAGCGGCTGGAGCAGCTCCAGGCCGCCCGCGAGGCCGGGGTGTTGACCGAGGAGGAGTTCGAGGCCAAGAAGGCGGAGATCCTGCGCGACTTCTGATCCCCCGTGCCGGAGGGCGCCCCTGCCCCGCTACCCCGACATCGCCCCGACCGCCTGGGAGCACCCCGCCGACCGCGCCGCGCTGGACGCCCTGCGCAGCGTGCCCGGCTTCGAGGCCGTGCTGCGCGCCTCGCTCGGCCGCCTGCAGGACGCCGTCGCCATGCAGCGGCTGCTGGGCAGGGCCGTGCCCGCCGCCGCGCACGCGCCGGCGCTGGCCCTGTCCTGGCAGCAGGTCCAGGACACCCTGGACGCGCCCGAGGCCATCCCCCTGCTCATCAGCCCCGACGAGGCCATCAACGGCTTCACCCTGGGCCTGCGCAGCCCCCACGTCGTGCTCACCGAGGGGGCGCGGCGCCAGCTCCCCGCCCTCCAGCAGCGGGCCATCCTGGCCCACGAGCTGGGCCACGTGCTGTCCGGCCACGTCCTGTACAAGACCCTGGTCCGCATGCTGGACGCCGGCCGCTGGTGGCTGGGGGCTGGCGGTCTCAACCTGGTGCTCACCGTGCCCATCCTGCTGGCCCTGCACGAGTGGGACCGCAAGAGCGAGCTGTCCGCCGACCGCGCCGAGCTGCTGGTCGTCGGCGACCTGGACGCCTGCGTGCTGCTGCTGGAGCGCAGCCACCTGGGCCAGCAGGAAGAGGCCCTGCGCCGGCGTGAGCAGATCTCCCGCTGGTGGAAGCCCGGCGGCCAGGCCCTGGCCGCTTTGGACCGCGCCTTCGCCCGCCACCCGCCCCTGGAGGAGCGCAAGGACGAGCTGCGCCGCTGGGCCCGCAGCGAGGAGCTGGCCGCCATCCGCGCCGGCCGCTACCCCCGGCGCCAGGACCAGCCCCGCCCCGCCGACGTCGAGGAGAGGGTCGCCGCCCTGGGCGAGGGGCTCAAGGCCCAGCTCGAAGAGGCCCAGCGCAAGGGGAACGCCGCGATCGCGTGGCTGGTGGCGCGCACGGGAGGTGGGGAGGGGTAGGGGTGGGGTGGGATGTCGCAGGGGGGGGGCTGGTGGGGGACGGGGGCCGGTTGGTAGGGTCTGGGGACTTCGCTGATGGAGGTCTGCATGTCGTCCCGTCTCCGCGCTTCGGTCCACTTCTGTGGGTCCGACCTGTCCATGCGCCTTGGGGGCCGCCGGGCTCCCCTGGTGCTCTCGCTCTCGCTGCTGCTGGTGGCGGGCTGCACGGGCGGCAAGGAGGGCGGCGATGACAGCGGGGGGGATGGAGGGACCGCCGACCTGGTCGACTACCTGGTGCCCGATCCCGACGGGGTGGAGGGGGGGTTCCCGCGATGCCTGGCGGACGCGGACGCGGCGTTCCAGGAAGAGTACGGGCTGGAGCCGACCTTGGTGTGGGTGCGGTACAAGTACCGCGTAGGTTATGGGGTCCTGGAGGTGGAGAACTGCCTGGCGTCGGTGGTTCATTCCGACTTCCCTGACAACTACTTCAACGTGTTCCTGTACGACAGTAGCGACGATGGCGTCCCGGATATCAGGGAGGAGGAGTTTGATGAGCTCAAATGCTACCTCGACTCTTCCGATGAGCTTGCCGCCATGACGGCGACCGACCTTCGCCTGGACATCCCAGACCTCTTCGACATCCTCGTGAATGACGCGTTCCCTGGTCACGATGTCCATACGCAGAGCGTGTTGGTGGCTTCCGCTGCGTTGCACGAGGCAGATTGCCTTGACGTCGAGGGGATGGACGGAGTCGAACTGTCGCTCTTCGATGATCGACACCCGGTGGTACGGGGAAGCGTCCTCCTCACCGATATCGAGCCGGCTCAGGAGGAGTGGCATGCGGTGATCGACGGTCGTACGGGTGTCGTCATCGCGACCACTCAAGAGGAGTGAGGCTCTGTTCGGACGGTTTCGGTGTCGTTCGCCCGTGTTGCGATAGAGGGTCGTAGACCGCGCGATCTGGGTCCAATTTCCAGCCTTGACACCATCACTATCACCGCACCCTCCCTCCCATTGTGCTTTCCCCCACCCCCGCCGCCCAGGGGAACGCCGCCGCGAG
>JAKLKF010000290.1 GCA_023150805.1 Myxococcota bacterium
GCCTCCCAGTGGGAGGACCCGCCCGACCTTCGGGTGAAGGTGCTGCGGCAGTTCGGCAAGCGGGACCTGCTGTGGGACTTCCTGACGGCATGGCAGGATCCGGACCTGCGGGTGCCCATCCCCGCGGACGAGGCGGCGATCCGCGAGATGGTGCTGTATGGGACGACGGGCCGGGACGATCAGTCGAACATCATCCGCTTCGGCGAGCTCCTGTACGACGCCTGGCTGTCCGGGGTGAAGCTGCGGTTCACCTTCCTGACGCTGGGGCTGGGTTCGTCGCGGCTGGTGTCGGAGGAGGATCGACCCGCCGCGGCGTCAGAAGTCATCGGCCTGGACGATCCCACCCTGTTGGAGACCTTCGGGGATGGTCACTACCCCTCGTGGATCACCCAACGCCTGGTGATGCGCCAGTACTGGTCCGCGGAGTATGCCGAAGGGCTGACGCCTGCCGACGGGGCGGGGACCGGTGGACTGTCCGGATCCGCCGATCCCGTGCGGATGTCGGTGTTGGAGAGCCAGCGCCGGTGGATTCGCATCTCGCTGGACTTGCAGGACAGCCGCAAGCTCCAGGCGATCTACTGGATCGCCCACGCCTGCGCGGAGCTGTTGGTGCTTGCGGCGCAGCACGCGCTCGCCGCGCACGGCGGAGTGCGTCAGAACCTGCTGGCCCAGGTGCTGGACGGTATCGAGCTGTTCAACGAGGTGGACGGTCGCAACGTTATGGCGGACGCGGCCTATGCGGTGGGTTCCGTGAGCGACGGGCACTGGGACCCACAGGCCAGCGGTGCTGCGTGGGGCCGGGCCTGGACGATGGCGGCGCTTGGCTT
>JAKLKF010000291.1 GCA_023150805.1 Myxococcota bacterium
CTCGCCGCCGCGGGCCCGGAAGAAGAGCAGGTCCGTGACCAGCATGGCGCCCGGGAAGATCGCCTCGCGGCCGTTGGCCCGCATCGACGGCAGCCGGAAGGCGGCGGCGAGGTGGTGGCGCTTCAGCACCTTCTCGCGCAGGGCCACAAAGCCCGCCGAGCGCGAGGTGAGGAAGCCACCGGGCACCAGGAAGACGCCGATGCCGTCGGGGGCGAGCAGGTCCAGGCCCCGACGCAGGAAGTAGTGGTAGGCCATCTTCTCGCGGTAGGCCCGGTCGGGGTCCTCCGCGATGGAGGCGCCGCGGATGCCGTAGGGCGGGTTGCTCACGACGAGTTGGAGGCGGCCCTGCCAGTCGGGCCCGCGCTCGCGCACCCATCGCTCGAAGGGGCCGACGAACAGGTCCAGGTCGGGCCGCAGGGCGGAGAGCATCCGACTGGACAGCTCCGACCACTCGACGGCGTGCCAGGCGACGCGGGGCAGGCCCTCGAAGGCCCGCACCATGCGGCCAATGCCGGCCGAGGGCTCCAGGGCGTGGACCTCGCCGGGGGGCAGCAGCGGGCCGACCACGCGGGCGATCTCGCGCGCCACGCGGGTCGGCGTGTAGAACTCGTGGATCAGGCCGCGCTCCTCGGGGACGGGGAAGCCCGGCGGGAAGCGGCCGGCGGCCGTGCGGATCGAGAGCCCGCCCCAGCCGGAGTAGCCGGCGAGCACGCGGCGCTCCTCGGCGGTGGCGGCGCGGCCCTGGGCGGCCAGGGCGGCGGCCACGGTCATGGCGGCGATGTTGGCGGCGGTGCGCTGGGCGGCGCTCCACAGCTCGGGCA
>JAKLKF010000292.1 GCA_023150805.1 Myxococcota bacterium
GACGGCTTTGCCGCACTCGCCCAGGAAGACACCAACGCCGACGGCCTCGTCAATGCCTTCGACGCCAACTGGACAAAGCTCAAGCTCTGGCGCGACCTCAACCAGGACGGGCTCAGCCAGGGCGGCGAGCTCAGCACGCTGGCGGCCAACGGCATCACCGGCATCGAGTTGACGCCCACCGGCGGCAGCGCCGACCTGGGCAACGGCAACAGCGTCAGCGGCCGGGCCACGGTGCACCGCGCCGGGGGCGTGGACGGCGAGATCGAAGCGGTGGCCCTGGCCGACGCGCAGGCGGCCAACCTCGACCTGGCCGACAACCCGTTCTATCGCGAGTTCACCACCGCAGTGCCGCTGACCGAGGCCGCGCAGGCGCTGCCCGACATGCGCGGCAGCGGCTGGGTGCGCGATCTGCGCGAAGCCATGAGCATGGGCAGCGCGGCGGCGGCGCAGTTGCAGGCGCTGGTGCAGGCCTACGCCGAGGCCAGCACCTGGGCGGCGCAGCAGGCGCTGCTGCCGCAGCTGCTGCAGGCCTGGGCCCACACCAACGAAGTGCGGGCCGTGCCCGGCCCCGAGGACTCGCACATGCGCTACGTGGTGGCCGGCAACGCCGAGCTGAGCGCGCGGCTGCAGCAAGCCGCCCCGGTGGTGCAGGTGTTCAACGGCGCGGTCATGGCCGACTCCGCCATCCGCGCCCCGGTGCTGACCACCGGCGACGACGGCTTGCCCATCACCACCTACACCTTCAGTGAACTGCGTACCGGGATGATGCTCGACTCGTACCGGGCGCTGAGCGCATCGGTCCACG
>JAKLKF010000293.1 GCA_023150805.1 Myxococcota bacterium
ATGTTCAGCAAGAGGCCGACCGGCGCTGTCGGCAAGCAGTGGGTGCTTCAGGCGCTCGGCAACCTCGGCCTGCCCGTCCACAGCATCGACAGCAAGAAGCGCGACGGCAAGCTCGCGGTGACCGTGACCCTCACGGCGAGCGCCGCCCAGAGCCCCAACGCCACCAAGCGCCTCAAGACCCTGCTCGACGCCTTGGCCTTGCCCGGAGCTCCGGCGCTCAGCCTGGAGCGGTGGGACTTCGAGAGCCCGCCGACGCCTACCCTCGTCGCGCCCGCGCCTGCGCCGGTCGCGGCCCCTGCGCCGGTCGCGGCCCCGCCCGCCCCCGCGCCCAAGAGGGGGCGTCCGAACCTCACTGTGGTGAGCAACCCGCCGCCCGCGCCGCCGTCCGCGCCGATCGCAACAGCCTCGTTGCCCGGTGAGGAGCCCGTGGACCCCGCCAAGGACAAGCTCTTGCTGGACGGCATCAAGGGCGCGCTGGCCGACCTTCTGGGCCCTCAGAGCCCCGCGCCGATGGGCTCCGCATGAGCCGCCGCGCCCTGCTGATCGGCGTGTGGCCGGTCCTGTTCGTGCTCGGTGCAACAGCCGTGTTGGCTGGCGAGCTGGGCGCCCAGCCGGTGCAGACCGGCCCGAGCTTAGACGCCCTGCTCGCCCTGGGGCCCTACGGCGCCTTGGTCTGGGGGGCCTACCTCCTGGGCCGGGGCCTGCGCATCACCGTCGAGGTCGAGCTGTCCGAGCGTGACCGCGCGCTCCTGACGCGCTCCGCCCCGCCGACCAAGGAGAC
>JAKLKF010000294.1:0-269 GCA_023150805.1 Myxococcota bacterium
GCCGCAGCGGATGCACGGGTAGATGCGGTTGCGCTTCGCCTCCGATCCGGTGAGCACGAGGATGCCCGTCGTCCCCTTCGAGACCGGCGTCATGAGGTCGCGCTGCGAGACGCCCATCATCGGGCCGCCCGAGACGATCTCGCTCGCGTCGTCCGCGAGGCCGCCGCACGCGTCGAGGAGGTCCCCGAGCTTCGTCCCGACGGGCACGATCAGGTTCGCGGGCTTCCGCACGCCGTTGCCGGAGACGGTCACGATCCGCTCGACGAGCG
>JAKLKF010000294.1:279-532 GCA_023150805.1 Myxococcota bacterium
CACCTCCGCGATCGTCGCGACGGACGCGACGTTCTGCACGATCACGCCGACGTCGAGCGGGAGCTTCCCCGACGGCACCTCGCGGCCCGTGAGCGCCTTGATGAGCATCTTCTCGGCGCCCTGGGGGTACTTGACCCGGAGCGGCAGGACCTCCACGTCGATGTCGCCCGGCAGCGCGCGGCGGATCGCCTCGATCGCGTCGGGCTTGTTCTCCTCGATGCCGAAGAGCGCCTTCGGGACGCCGAGGCACTTC
>JAKLKF010000294.1:542-780 GCA_023150805.1 Myxococcota bacterium
GCCGGATCCCGAGCAGCACGCGGTCGGGGAAGTCCGCCATCGTGCGGTGGTCCGTCGTGAGGTACGGCTCGCACTCGCAGCCGTTGACGATCAGCGCCTCGATCCTCTTGTCCTTCGGGGGCGAGAGCTTCACGTGCGTCGGGAACGCCGCGCCCCCGAGCCCCACCACGCCCGCCTCCTGCACCGCGGCGACGATCTCCTTCGGCGAGAGCCCGCGCCAGTCGGGCACGAGCCGCGG
>JAKLKF010000295.1 GCA_023150805.1 Myxococcota bacterium
TTGCCAGCGATTTCCTTCCGGAGTTTCTCAGGCGGGGCAATGAGCGCGCAGAGCGACTCGCCAGCGCCCCTCTGCAGCCAGCCCCTGGATTCGAGAAGATTCTTCATAGCAGTGACACCATGGCTCGGCAGATCGAGCGCGCTCGAAGGGTGGCCGCCTACGATGTTCCAACGCTCATCCTGGGGGAGACCGGCACCGGGAAGGAACTGGTCGCGGAAGCTATCCACAAGGCGAGCCGGCGATCGGAAAAATCATTTCTCGCCATCAACTGCGGCGCCATTCCCCGAGAGTTGGTGAACTCCGAGTTGTTTGGCCACCGAAAAGGCGCGTTCACCGGCGCGGACAGCAACCGGAAGGGCCACTTTCGCGAGGCTGAGGGCGGCACCCTGTTCCTGGACGAGGTGGGCGACTTGCCGCTGGATGCCCAAGCCAAACTCCTGCGGGCAATCCAGCAGAAGGAAGTAACGCCTGTAGGTGAATCCACCCCGGTCAAGGTGGATGTTCGCATCCTGGCGGCGACCCACCGGGATTTGACGGCAGACGTGGCGGCCGGACGCTTTCGGGAAGATCTCTTCCACCGGCTTGCGGTAGGCATCATCCACCTCCCTCCGCTGCGGGAGAGAACCGGCGACATCGATTTTCTGGCGGACCACTTTCTGGACAGCTTCAATGCCGACACGCAGAATCGCCCGGAAGGGCAGGAGAAAAAATTTTCTCAGGAAGCAAGAAATTTTCTAAACCAGCATCCTTGGCCAGGAAACGTCCGCGAGCTCTACC
>JAKLKF010000296.1 GCA_023150805.1 Myxococcota bacterium
TACCCGCGACGGCGAGGGCGACGGCGAGGGCGCCGCCCCGGTCCGCACCACCGCCGCTCGCACCACCGCCCACGTCGACACCCTCTTCACCCTGCACGAGGCGCTGGTGCGCGGCGTCGCCGCCGTGGACCTGTCGGTGCAGGAGGGCGAGACCGACCGCCTGGACCTGGTGGTGCCGCCCGAGGTCGAGGTGGTCGACGTCACCGGCGACGCCGTGCTCCAGTGGCGGACCGAGGACGGCGCCGGCCCCGAGGACCCCGACCGCCTGGCCGTGCTGCTGCGCTACCTGGTCGACGACCGCGCCCAGGTCCAGGTCCACTTCCAGGTCCCCGTCGACATCGACCAGGGCGGCCCCGTGGCCCTGCGCCTGCCCCTGCCGGCCGAGGGCACGCCCACCGAGGGGACCATCGGCCTGCAAGGCCCCGCCGGCCTGGAGGTGGCCGTGCAGCAGGTCGAGGGGGCCGAGGCCCTGACCCTTCGCGACCTGCCCCCCGGGCTGACCGAGCTGACCCAGAGCCCCCTGCTGATGGGCTTCCGCTTCGACCAGGTGCCCACCCTGTCCCTGGCGCTGTCCCGCACCGCCGAGGTCGAGCTGACCAGCACCATCGTCGACGACGTCCAGGCCAGCACCGTGCTGCTGGAGGACGGCGACGAGGTCGGCAAGCTGCGCCTGCGCATGCGCAACAACACCCGGCAGTACCTGGAGGCCAGCCTGCCGCCGGGGGCGGTGCTCACCCACGCCTTCATCGACGGGCAGGCCATCCGCCC
>JAKLKF010000297.1 GCA_023150805.1 Myxococcota bacterium
ACCCAGGCGTGGATCGCACTGCGGGCCCTGGCTTGTTTGCTGTACCCCGCCATTGATCCTGCTGAAGTGCTTGACATTGCTGAACTTTGTCTCGGCCTGCTCTCACGGCTCGGTGTTCCGGACCGGGATCTGGAGCGGATCGTGACGGAGGGCTGTGGGCAATGATTGTCAAGGTCAGGCTTGGGAGTTAGCGTTGGGTTGGCTAGGTAAGACCGCTGGATCTGGGTCCATTTTCACACCTTGAAACCTTCACTATCACCGCGCGCCATCCTCCATTGCGCTTCGCCCAGCCTGTGCCGCCCAGGGGAACGCCGCCGCGAGGCTGGCGCCGCCATGGACCGTGACGCGGACGGTGGAGCCTTCGGGCAGGGCGTACCAGCGCAGTCGCTGGTTCCAGGTCGCTCGGCGGTCCTGGCGCCTGTCGGGCGTGGTGGCGAGGAGGGGGTGCTCCGGGGTCACGACCGCGGGTCGGAGGTCGAATCGGGTTCGGGACTTGCCCCATGCCCCATGCCCCATGCCCCATGCCCCATGCCCCATGCCACTCAACCCTTGCTCCGTCAAGCCCCCGCCGCTTCGCCCCGTTCCCACGCTCCTGACCGACCCGCGCAGCGTGCAGATCCACAACCAGAAGGGCGACATGCTCGGCCGGGTGGCCTACGAGAACTCGGCCGACGCGGGCGAGACCTGGACCCTGCTCGACGTGGCCGGCCAGCCGGTGCGGCAGTGGAAGTCCGGCGACCTGTC
>JAKLKF010000298.1 GCA_023150805.1 Myxococcota bacterium
TCTGCTCGATCAGGCCTGTGGCCACACACCGGACCCCCGCCCCTGGTTTGCGCCGCCCGAGCGTCACGCCAGCCGCCTGCCCCTGCCCGCGCCCACCGACCAGGTGGATAGCCTGCTGTTTGCCCTGCGTCGGCTGCTGGGCGGGCTGTCGGGCTGGCTGGAGGCCCGTCACGGCGGGCTCGAAGCCTTCACCCTGGTGCTCGAGCACGAGCGCAACAGGCATGGGGCCGAAACCCGCATCGAGATCATCCTGGGCGCCTTGTGCCGCGACATGACCCGCTGCCAGTTGCTGGCTCGGGAACATCTGTCCCGCCTGCCCCTCGTCGCGCCCGTCGAGGCCCTGCGCCTGGAGGCGGATTCGCCGCGCCTCCTGGCCCCGCCCGCCACCGATCTCTTCGATCACGACAACTCCCGGCAGGCCGACCCGGGTCTGCTGCTGGCCACCCTCAAGGCACGGCTCGGCGACGATGCGGTGCGCTGCCTGGCGGTGCATTCCGACCATCGCCCCGAGCGGGCCTGGCGTCACCACGCGCCCCTGCAGGGCCCGCCCTCGATTCCGGCCGACCGCCCTGCCCCGCCTCCGCGCCCGCTGTGGCTGCTGGCCCTGCCCCGCCCCATTGCCCAGCCCGCGCCGGAGGCCCTGCTCGCCGGGCCCGAGCGCATCGAGTCCGGCTGGTGGGACGGCGATGAAGCCGACGTCTGTCGCGACTACTTCGTCGCCCGCCGTTCCGACCACAGCCTGGT
>JAKLKF010000299.1 GCA_023150805.1 Myxococcota bacterium
ACGGGTTCCGCTTCCGCGCCGCCGGCGCGCTCGCGGTCGGTGCGGGCGGGATCGCCACGACCAACGCGCCGCTGACCCTGGTCGCGGGCGGGAACCTGGGGGTCGCGGGTGCGCTCTCGGCCGGCACCGGCGCGGTGCGGCTGCGCGCGCTCGCGGGGAACATCACCCAGGCCGGCGGGTCGATCAGCGCCGGCGCGCTTGCCGCGCGCGCCGATGCCGGCATCACCAAGCGCGGGGGCATTCACACGCTGCGGCACTGCTATGCGACTCACCTGCTGGAGGCCGGCGCGGACTTGTACAGCCTGTCGCAGTGGCTCGGTCACCGCCATGTCAGCACCACCGCCCGCTACCTGCATCTGGCCCGGCCCGACGCGCCCGATGGCGCCCGGCGCGATCCGCTGAAGCTGCTGGCCGCGCTGCCGCCGATTCCGCCCACGCCCAGCATCCACTGAAGCGGCGGTGGCCACGACGTTGGCCGAGGTGCTGCGCCACTTCGGCCAAGACTATCTGCGCACCCACGGCCTGAGCACGGCGCAGGCGCGCGCCTGGCGCGCCATCGTCAGTTGCCGAACGCCGGCGCTGGGCGGGCAGTTGATGCGCTGCGACGGCTGCGGCGCCGAGCAATGGCGCTGGCACTCGTGCCGAAATCGGCACTGCCCTCAGTGTCAGAGCCGCCAGCGCGATGCCTGGCGCGCGGCGCGGATGAGCGAACTGCTCGACGTGCCGTACTGCC
>JAKLKF010000029.1 GCA_023150805.1 Myxococcota bacterium
CTGCGCTCGCGCTTCCTGCTCGGCCTGCGCTCGCGCTTCCTGCTCGGCCCGCGCTCGCGCTTCCTGCTCGGCCCGCGCTCGGGCCTCCCGCTCGGCCTGCTCTGCTGCCTCGCGCTCGGCCTGCTCTGCTGCCTCGCGCTCGGCCTGCTCTGCTGCCTCGCGCTCGGCCTGCTCTGCTGCCTCCCGCTCGGCCTGCTCCGCGGCCTCTCGCTCGGCCTGCAGGTCCAGCTCGGCCGACTCGTCGTCGAGGTCGAGCCGGGCCGGCTGGGGGACCGGCACGATCTGCAGCGCCTGGGAGGGGATCTCGTCGCGCGCGTGCGAGGGAGCGACGACGCCGACCATGGCCGAGGACAGCTCTTCGCCCAGGCCCAGGGAGGTGTCGATGGTCGCCTCGGTGGCGGGGTCCTGGGTCGCCTCGTGCGCCTGCGGCGGGAGCAGCTCCGGGAACTCGTCGGGCGCGAGCGTGGCGCCGCCGCCCACGTCGGAGGACAGCAGCGCCTCCACCTCCTCGGGTGCAAGCGTCTGCCCGCCGGGCAGGTCGCCGGGAACTTCCTCGCGCCCGGCGATGTGCGCACCGACGGCCATCCAGGCGCCGCTCTCGGCCTCCAGGGGCGCCACCTCCTCCACGATGTCGGCGGCCACGTGCTCGGGGACCGGCTCCAGCGAGGTGTCCTCGTCGCGGACGGCCTCGTCGTCGAGGGCCTCGGCGGGGGTCTCGGCGGGGGCCTCGGCGGGGGTCTCGTCGTGGGCGGCCCCGTCCTGGGCGTCGTCGGTGGGCCCGGGCTCGTCGTCCGTCCACGTGGGCGCCGCGGGAGGCGAGGCCAGGGGCGGGGAGGGGCGGGGCGCCTGGCCCAGGAAGACCTGCGCCGGCGCCCGGATCGGCTCCTCCTCCTGGCGCTCCCAGGAGGGGGTGGCCTGCGGGCGCGGCCGGGCGGGAGGGGGCGCGGTCGGGAGGCGAGCCAGCGAGAAAGCCGGCCCCAGCTCGCCGATCAGCGCCAGCTCGAAGGCCGGGTGCCGGGCCAGCAGGGCGGCCATCGCCTGGCGCACCGCGCGGCCGGGGGACAGGCGCAGCCGCGCCCGCTCCCGCCGCAGGCCGCTGAGCAACAGGCCGACCGCCGCGTCGTCGATCAGCTCGACCCGCAGCACGTCGAGGAGCTGGCCCAGCGCCAGGCAGTCGGTGGCCTGGGCGGTGGCGCTGGGGTCGGGGTCGGCGGGAGCGGAGCCGTCCAGGGCCGGCCGGATCGCCAGGCGCCCGACCTCGTCCAGGCCGACGAAGCCGCTGGCCAACGCGCCGTGGGCGCCGCCGTTCTCGTGCAGCTCGGCCACCGCCGCCACGACGTGCCAGGCCAGGGCCAGGCAGGCGCCGGGGGCGAGGCGCCGGCCCAGCGCGGGGAGGTCCTGCGCGAGGCGACCGGGCACGGCGACGAAGGCGAAGCCCTGCTGCTCGCCCCAGGCCAGCGGGGGGAAGGGCCCCCAGCCGGGCAGGCCGCGTGCCTGGCGCAACAGCGGCGCGCCGCCGACGAAGAGCTCTGCGGGGCCCTGCAGGCTGCGGGCGGACCAGCGCGCGACCGCCGGGTCGTGGCCGGGCAGCGGCTGCAGCAGGCGGTAGCCGCCGATGTCGTCGCCGGCGGTGGGGAGGTCGGCCATGGCCGGCGAGTATAAGGCTGCCCGCCCCGGAGCGCCCATGGCCGAGCACGCCCCCGCCTTCGATCCCCGCCCCTGGCCCGCCGCGGTGCGGGCCCTGCTGGAGGTGGGCGTGTCGCCCGTCGACGCCGTCTTCGACATGGACGGCACCCTGCTGGGGCGCGACATCGGCGACGAGCTGGTCGGCTGGCTGCTGGAGCGGGGCCACCGCCCGCCGGCCTTCGCCCGGCAGGCAGCCGACCACGCCGCCTATGTCGAGGCCGTGCGCGGCTGGGACACCCCCGAGCAGTTCATCCTCAGCGCGATCATCGCCCAGGACCTGACGCTCGCGGAGCTGGCCGGGCACGTGCGCGCCTGCCTGGCCGCGCGCATCCCCCTGCGCGCGCCGGTCGTCGGCCTGGCGCGTGCGCTCGACGCCGCCGGCCACCGGGTGTGGATCCTGACCGGCTCGGCCGAGGCGGTCGGCCGCGCGGTCGCCGCCGAGCTGGGCCTGGACCCCGAGCGCGTGGTCGGCCTGCGCCTGGCCGTCGACCCCGACACCGGCCGCATCACCGACCGGGTCATCCCGCCGGTGACCTGCGGAGACGGCAAGGTCCAGGCCGCCACGACCCGCATCGGGCCCCACGTCGGCTTCACCATCGGCGACTCCTGGACCGACCTGCCGCTCCTGCAGGCCGCCGCCGTCGGCGTCGCCGTGCCCTCCCTGGACGGCCGCCTGGGCCCGCTGGCGCGCGCCGCCGGCATCCCCGTGCTCCTGCCCGACGACCTGGGCGGCTGACCGGGGTTTGAATCCCCCTCCGCACACCGTTAGACGGCGCCCTTCCCAACGGGCGGAGCCTCTTCCGAGGCGCCCCACCCGGGCCGAACCGCCCCGGGCGCCCCTGGCCCCCGACCCGAACCCGCGCCCGAGAGGCAACGATGAACCGCGTGGAAGCTGCAATCCAGGAGGGCCGCTGCGTGATCGCCGTCGGCGGCCGTGCGCTCCAGAACCCCGACGTGCTCATCGAGCTGCGTCGGCGGGCCGCCCTGCCGTCCGTGGCCCTGGGCGCCGACGCGGTGGCGCCGGTCTCCAGCCTGTCGGCCGAGGCGCTGGCCCCCGTGCTCGCCGACGCGGGCGGCGTGCTGGTCCTGGTCGAGCCCGACGCGGGCGACGGCCGCGCGCTCGGAGAGCTGGAGCGGCTGCTCAAGGAGTCGAAGTCCTCCCCGCGCCTGGTCGTCGCCGCGCGCGCCTGGAACCCCTTCTCCCTGCCCATGGGCATGCGCCTGCTGAAGACCGAGCAGGTCAAGCAGCGCGCCCAGGACTTCCTGGGCTCCCTGCCGACGCCTCCGGCCGCCGCCCCCGCCTCCGCCCCGGTCGCGGGCAAGCCCGCCCGCCCCGGCAAGGCCGCGGCCGAGCCGGCCGAGGACGACCGCCACCGCGCCTCCCGCGTCGACTTCATCGACCGCGAGGACGAGAAGGCCACCCTGGTCGCCATGCTCGGCCAGGACGGCGGCGCCATCGTCATCAGCGGCCCCGCCGGCGTCGGCCGCCGCTGGCTGGTCGAGACCGCGCTCCAGGCCTCGGGCCTGCCCCGCCTGCCCGACCTGACCCTGGGCCGCGGCATCGGCGCCGACACGCTGCTCATCCGCCTCGCCATCGCCAGCAAGCAGGGCGGGGACCCGCGCCTGCACCAGGCGCTCTCCAGCAAGGAGGGCCCCGCGCCCGCCGAGCTGGCCGCGCTGGTCGCCGACGTGCTCTCCGGCAGCGCCCTGTCGGGCAAGGCCATGGTCGTGCACGGCCTGGAGCAGGCGCTCGACCGCCGCGACGGCAGCCTGTACCGCGAGGGTCGGCTGGAGCTGATCCTGCGGGCCATCCTGACCCGCCCGCTCAGCCTGCGCCTGGTGTTCACCAGCGAGATCCAGCCCGAGCTGCACGCCGAGGGCCTGGCCCAGCACATCCGGCGCGTCAAGCTGCTCGGCCTGCCCGGCCGCGAGCTGCACGCCCTGTTCGCCGCCTGGCACGCGCCGGAGTTCCCGCGCGAGCACTTCGGCCCGATCAGCGACCGCGTGCACGGCCACCCCATCGCCGCCCGCACCATCGCCATCGACAGCCGCACGACCAACATCGAGGAGCTGATCGAGCAGCCGCGGTACCTCAAGGCCCAGGGCCTGGACGACCACGACGCGCTGGGCCGCAGCCTGGAGCGGCGGGTCAAGGAGCTGCCCGAGGAGCTCGCCGTCGCCCTGTGCGCGGTGGCGCTCCTGCGCGACCCCGGCACCCCCGAGGAGCTGACCCTGTTCGGGATCAAGCGCGAGGCGCGCATCGAGCTGCTCGCCCGCGGCCTGATGGAGCAGACCCCCGAGCAGCAGGGCCGGCGCTACTACGTGCACCCGCTCGTCGCCGCCCGCCTGGACCGCCGCATGGTCGAGGACTTCGGCCGGATGGAGCTGCTGGGCAACCACCTGCTCGCGCGCGCCCGCGACCTCAAGAAGGAGGGCGACGAGCCCGCCAGCATCGCCCTGGCGCTCGAGGGCAACCGCCTGCTCGTCGGCGCCCGCCGCGCCCGCAGCACCATCCAGCTCCCCTACCCGGACCTGGACGCCACGGTCGACGACATCCGCGGCATGGTGCGCCGCAAGAAGGGCCGCCTGGACATCGCCCGGATGCGCCTGAACGAGGTCATGAAGCAGGCGCCCCGCTCGCCCGAGCTGCTGCTGGCCGACGCCGAGCTGATGGTCGAGGAGCGCGCCGGCGCCGAGCAGGTCGAGACCGCCTTCCACAAGGCGCAGGAGACCGCCCCCACGCCCGAGGCCTTCCACCGCGAGGCCACCTGGCAGCTCGACCGCGGCAGCCGCGGCAAGGCCGCCGACGCCCTGCGCAAGGGCCTGGCCGCCTTCCCCGAGAACGCCCGGATGCGCCGCCGCCTGGCCGGCCTGCTCATGCAGCTCGGCAAGCTCCAGGAGGCCGCCCAGGCCCTGCGCGAGGCGCTCGACCTCGAGCCGATGATGCCCGACACCTACTCCCTGCTGGGCGAGGTCTACGTCAGCCTCGGCCAGTCCCACTGGGAGCAGGCCGAGCAGGTCCTGGCCGAGGCGCGCGCCCTGGCCCCCGACGACCCCCGCCACGGCATGCGCCACGCCCTGCTGCTGCACGCCCGCGGCGCGGCCGACCCCACCCAGCGCCCCGCCCTGTGGGAGCAGGCCGAGGAGCTGGCCCGGGCGGCCTGGCAGGCCGACCAGGGCGACCTGCACGCCGCCGTGCTGCAGACGGGCGTCATGCTCGACCGGGTCGAGGCCCTCGACGCGACCCGCCTGGACCAGTGCGAGTACATCCTGCGCGAGACCATGAAGAAGCGGAAGGAGACGCCCGAGGTGCTCGTCCAGCGGGCCCGCGTGCTGATCCACCGCGAGGCCTGGCGCGAGGCCGAGGAGCTGATCGACCGCGCCCTGGCCAAGCACAGCGGCATGGCCAGCGCCTTCATGGCCCGCGGCGAGCTGTGGGAGGCGCGGCACCAGCCCTTCCACGCCTTCGAGGCCTGGAAGGCCGCCCGCGCCCGCACCCAGCCCGAGACCGCCGAGCGCTTCATCGCCGACGAGCACGTCCTGCGCCTGCAGACCCTCATCGAGAGCGGCATGGCCGCCACCATGATGAAGGAGAAGGGCGTCGAGCTGCACGGTGACCCCGGCGCCGCCGGCCACTCGCCCAAGCAGGCCAGCCGCGTCCGCCGCCGCCGCAAGGGCGAGGAGGTCGAGGTCGGCGCCGAGCTGGCCGCCGGTGAGGAGGCCACCGCCGAGGGCGAGGAGCCGACCGAGGGCGAGGAGCCCGCGGAGGGCGAGGAGCCGACCGAGGGCGAGGAGCCGACCGAGGGCGAGGAGCCGACCGAGGGCGAGCCGCCCGCCCAGGAGCAGGACCTCCCCGAGGCCTGAGCGCCCGGCTGCGCTCCCGCCGGGGGCTGCCCCCCTCGCGCGTCCTGCACCGGTCCTCCGGCTAGGACCCCCACAGCCCCCGCAGCGCGCGCCGCAGGACCCAGGCCAGGCCCACGCCCAGCGCCCACAGCCCCCAGAACGGGGGCCCCAGCGGGCGGATCTCGACGCCCAGCTCGCCCAGGGCGCCGGCCACCGCCGCGCCCAGGCAGAGCCCCGAGAACAGGAGCCGCACCCACCCCGCCGCCCGCAGCGAGCGGGGCGAGGGCTCCCGGGCCACCCGCGTCCAGGCCAGCGCCGCCGCGACCAGGAGGGCGCCCAGCGCCAGCAGGCCCAGGTGGTGTCGCAGGGGGCCTACCGCCACCGGCGAGACGAAGGGCAGCGCCAGCGCCAGGACCAGGCAGAAGGCGCCCGAGGTGCCCAGGCGCAGCCGCAGCGAGGTGGGCAGCCCCTCGGCCCGCCGGGTCAGCTTGAGCGCCCCGGTCGCGCCGCCCACGCCAACCAGCCCGGCCAGGGCCAGGCTCAGCTCGAGCAGCACGAAGACGGTGGCGTCCATCGAGGCTCCATAGCCGCGGAAGCCCGCCTCTTGCCAACCGCGCAGACTCCGCGATAGACCCTCCTCTACCAAGTGGTAGAGAGACGTGGTCCCACAAGTCGACACCGTGCGCGAGCGCATCCTCACCGAGGCCACCCGGCTCTTCGGCGCCCAGGGCGTCGCCGGCACCAGCATCCAGCAAGTGGCCCAGGCCGCCGGCATCACCCGCCCGACGCTGGTCTACCACTTCGGCAGCAAGGAGGGCCTGCGGGAGGCCGTGCTCGACGCGCTGATGGCCCACTGGCGGGCCGAGGTGCCCCGCCTGCTCTCCGCCGCCAGCGCCGGCGGCCCCCGGCTCGACGCCCTGCTGCTGGCCTTCTTCGACTTCTTCCGCCGCGACCCCGACCGCGCCCGCCTGCTGCTGCGCGAGGCGCTCGACCGCCCGCAGGAGCTGGCCCTGCGCCTGCGCCGCGACCTTCAGCCCTACACCGGCCTGCTCACCCAGGCGATCACCGTCGGCCAGGCCCAGGGGCTGCTGCGCGCCGACGCCGACCCCCACGCCTTCACCGTGCTCGTGATCTCGGCGGCGCTCGGCGTGGTCGCCACCGGCGCCGACACGGCCGCCCTCGTCCAGCCCGAGCCCTCCGTCGACGCGCTCCAGCACGAGCTGATCCGCGTCGCCCGCACCTCGCTGCTCCCGCCTCGCCCGGAGAACCCCTGATGCCCAGCTTCTACGACGACAACGACGATCTGCGCTGGTATGTCGACCACGGCATCGACTGGGAGCCCATCGTCCGCCTCACCGAGTACGACTGGAAGGCCCCGGACGGCTTCCGCTCCGTGGACGAAGCCCGCGACTTCTACCGCGAGGTCATGGGCCTGCTGGGCACTGTCTGCGCCGAGCAGATCGCCCCTCGCTGGAAGGAGCTGGACCACAGCCACCCCCACGTCGTGGACGGCCAGGTGGTCGAGTCCGCGGCCGTGACGGAGATCTTCTCCCAGCTCGCGGAGCTGGGCATCCACGGCATGTGCCTGCCGCGCGAGCTGGGCGGCATGAACGCCCCGCTCCTGGTGCTCCAGCTCAACACCGAGATGCTGGCCCGCGCCGACGTCAGCGTCTGCGCCCACGCCGGCTTCCACGGGGGCATGGCCCTGGCGGCGCTGATGTACAGCGTGCTCGAGGGCACCACGACCTTCCAGCAGGACCCTCCGTCCATCACCGCCACCCGCTTCCGGGAGTGCATCGACGAGATCTGTAGCGGCGCAGCCTGGGGCTCGATGGACATCACCGAGCCCGACGCCGGCAGCGACATGGCGGCGCTCAAGACCCGCGGTGTGCTGGGCGCCGACGGCCAGTGGCGGGTGACCGGCCAGAAGATCTTCATCACCTCGGGCCACGGCCGCTGGCACTTCGTGATCGCGCGGACGGAGGAGACCGACGCCAGAGCCGGAGGCGCCGCTCCCAGCGGCGCGGACGCCTTCGCCGGCCTCAAGGGACTGTCCATGTTCCTGGTGCCCGCCTGGGACTACGACGAGGCGGGCAACAAGGTGATGCGCGCCAGCTTCGTCGGCGTCGAGGAGAAGCTCGGCCACAACGCCTCGGCCACCGTCACCATCAGCTTCGAGGACAGCCCCGCCCACCTGATCGGACAGCGCGGCGAGGGATTCAAGTACATGCTGCTGTTGATGAACAACGCCCGGGTCGCCGTCGGCTTCGAGAGCCTGGGCGTGGCCGAGGCGGCCTGGCGGGCGGCGAAGCAGTACGCCGCGGTCCGCCCCAGCATGGGCAAGACCATCGACCAGCACGAGATGATCGCCGACATCCTCGACGAGATGCAGACCCACATCCAGGGCATCCGCGCCCTGGGCATCCAGGCGGCCTGGCACGAGGAGCTGAACCAGAAGCTGCGCCTGGCCCTGGCCCACTTCGACCTGCCCGCCGAGCGCCGGGCCCAGCTCGAGCGCGAGCAGAAGCGCCACGCCCGCAAGAGCCGCCACCTGACGCCGCTGCTCAAGTGGATCTCCAGCGAGCAGGCCGTGCACATCGCCCGACAGTCCGTCCAGGTGCACGGCGGGTCGGGCTACATCAAGGAGACCGGCGTCGAGAAGCTGCTGCGCGACGCGATGGTCTTCCCCATCTACGAGGGCACCAGCCAGATCCAGGCCCTGATGGTGATGAAGGACAACCTGCTGGACGCGGTGCGCAACCCCAAGGGCTTCGTCCGTCGCACCGCCCAGGCCCGCTGGCGCAGCGTCTCCGCCAAGGACGGGCTGGAGAAGCGCGTGGCCCACCTGCGCCTGGAGTCGCAGCAGGCCATCCAGTTCCTGGTCTCGCGGCTGGCCGCCACCAAGCTGCGGGAGCTGCGCCACCACCGGCCCGGCGACTGGACCGAGCTCATGAAGGACTGGGACCCCAAGAAGGACTTCGCCCTGGCCATGCTGCACGCCGAGCGGCTCACCAGCATGCTGGCGGACGCCGCGGTCGCCGAGATCCTGTGGGAGCAGGGCCAGAAGGACGGCGCCCGCCGCGAGCTGCTGGTCCGCTGGCTGGAGCGCGCCGAGCCGCGGTCGCGTCATATGCACGATCTCATCACCACCACCGGTCCACGCCTGCTCTCGGTGCTGGCCGGCGACACCTCCTCCCACGCCGCGGCGAAGTGAGGCGCCCATGATCTCCCACGCCTTCCGCCAGGGCCCCGCCATCGGCGCCACGCTGAGCCTGCTGTTCAGCAAGAAGGGCCAGGCCCAGGCCCCCGAGCCCTTGCTGACCGAGACGGTCGCCCCCCGCCCCCGCGCCCTGGTCGACGACTACCTGCGCGTCGTCGGCGGTGACCCCAAGGCCTGGGCCGGCCGCCTGCCCCCCCACATGTTCCCGCAGTGGGGCTGGCCCCTCATCACCCGCACCCTGCACGGCCTGCCCTATGACCTGACCAAGGTCGTCAACGCCGGCTGCACCTGGACGGTGCACGCGCCGCTGCCCGACGACCAGCCCCTGCAGCTCTCCGCCCGCCTGGCCGGCGTCGACGACGACGGACGCCGCGCCCTGTTCACCATCGAGCTGGAGACCGGCACCGAGCGGGCGCCCGGGGCCCTGTCCTCCACCCTGACCGTCTTCTGTCCGCTGCCCCGCGGCAAGGACGCGCCCAGGGAGGACAAGAAGCCCAAGCCGACCGTGCCCGCCGACGCCCTGCCCATCGGCGAGCGGCGCCTGCCGGCCGACCAGGGCTGGCGCTTCTCCCTGGTCACCGGCGACTTCAACCCCATCCACTGGCTGTCGCCCTACGCCAAGGCCGCGGGCTTCGGCGGGGTCATCCTGCACGGCTTCGGCACCGCCGCCATCGCCGCCGAGCTCGTCGTCAAGAACCGCCTCTCCGGCGACGTGGACGGCCTGTCCGGCCTGGAGGCGCGCTTCACCAGCACCCTGCGCCTGCCGGCCACGCCGACCGTCTTCCTCGGTCCACCCGAGGGCCGTCGCACCCCCATGTACGTCGGGACCGCCCCCGGTGGCCCCGCCTTCCTCGTCGGAGCCGTCCATGGCTGATCGCCTCGTCCTGCTCGGAAAGAACCCCACCGCGCGCAAGCTCGCCGGCAACCTCGGGCTGTCGCTGCCTCCCACGCTGAAGCGCGACCTGGGGCCGTGGACGGATCGCCCCCTGGAGGGGGTGGAGGTGACGGTCCTGCTCGGGCCGGGCGCCGCCCTGGCCGAGCCCGTTGCCCGCTGCCTGGCCGAGGCCGGCTGCAGCCCGGCCGTCGGGCCTGGGGAGATCCCCGACGCCTTCGCCCGGCAGGCCCAGGCCTGGGGGCGCCCCGCGCGAAACGCCTCGGGCGCCGAGGCTGCCCACGGGATCGTCTTCGACGCCACCGGCCTGCGCACCGTGGACGAGCTGCGGGCGCTGCACACCCTGCTGCACGAGCGGGTCGGACTGCTCGAGCGCAGCGGCCGGGTCGTGCTGCTCTCCCGGCCGCCCGGCGAGGCGGCGGAGGTCGAGGGGCAGGCCGTGCAGCGCGCCGTCGAGGGCTTCATGCGCAGCCTGGCCAAGGAGCTCGGCCGCAAGGGCGGCACCGCCAACCAGGTCGTGGTCCCCCACGGCGCCGAGGATCGCCTGCCCGCCCCGCTGCGCTGGCTGCTCAGCCCCCGCTCCGCCTACGTCTCGGGCCAGCCCCTGCACCTGTCCACGACCGTCCGGGGGCACGAGCCCCGCTGGGCCCGTCCGCTGGATGGCAAGGTCGCCCTGGTCACCGGCGCCGCCCGGGGCATCGGCGCCGCCACCGCCCGCGCCCTGGCCCGCGAGGGCGCCCAGGTCGTCGTGCTCGACCGCCCCGGCGACGAGGCCCACGCCGCCCGGGTCGCCCAGGAGGTCGGGGGCCTGCCGCTGATGGTCGATCTCGGCCAGCCCGACGCCCCCGCCACCGTCGCCGCCTTCCTCCAGGAGCGCTTCGGCGGCGTCGACATCGTGGTGCACAACGCCGGCGTCACCCGGGACAAGACGCTCGGTCGCATGTCGCGGGAGCTGTGGGATCTCACCCTCGACGTCAACCTGCGCGCCGTGCTCCGCCTGCACCAGGCCCTCGAGCCGCTGCTGCGCAGCCACGGCCGGATCGTCTGCCTGTCCAGCATCGCCGGCCTGGCCGGCAACGTCGGACAGACCAACTACGCCGCCAGCAAGGCCGCCGTCGCCGGCTTCGTCGCCGCCGCCGCCCCGGGCCTTGGCCGCCGTGGCGTCGCGCTCAACGCCGTCGCCCCCGGCTTCATCGAGACCCGCATGACCGCCGCCATCCCCGTCGCCACGCGCGAGGTCGCCCGGCGACTGTCCAACCTGTCCCAGGGTGGCCTGCCCGCCGACGTCGCCGAGGCCATCCTGTTCCTGTCCACCCCCGGCGCCAGCGCGCTGTCCGGCCAGGTGCTGCGCGTCTGCGGCGGCAGCCTGGTCGGCGCCTGAGGAGTCCCCCATGCCGCGTCGCGCCGTCGTCGTGGGCGGAGCCCGCACCCCCTTCGTGCGGGCCTTCGCCGAGTACACCGACCTGGACACCATCGCCCTGGGTGTGATCGCCGTGCAGGGGGCGCTCCAGCGCCTGGGCCTGCCCTACGCCGCCGTCGAGGCGCTGGTGTGGGGCGGGGTCATCCTGCCGCCGGCCAGCCCCAACACCGGCCGGGAGATCGTCCTGGACAGTGGCCTGCCCCCCACCGTCCAGGCGTGGACCGTCAGCCGCGCCTGCGCCTCCAGCCTGCAGGCCATCACCGACGCCGCCGCCCTCATCGAGCGGGGCGAGGCCGACGTCGTCGTCGCCGGCGGCAGCGACTCCACCAGCAACGCCGCCATCACCATGCCCGAGACCCTGGTCCGCAAGGCCGGCCCGGTCGTGATGAACAGCAAGGCCGGCCCCAAGGACTACCTCGGCCTGCTCGGCAAGCTCTCCGTCAAGCGCGACCTGCTGCCCCGCCAGCCCCAGGTCGCCGAGCGCAGCACCGGCGAGCTGATGGGCCAGGCCGCCGAGCGCATGGCCGCCCGCAACGGGGTCGGCCGCCCGGATCAGGACGCCTTCGCCGTGCAGAGCCACCAGCGCGCCGCCGCCGCCATCGCTGCCGGTCGCTTCGACGACGAGGTCGTGCCCGTGCACCGCAAGGGCCGCGAGACCGTCTACAAGGACACCATCGTTCGCGCCGACACCAGCCTGGAGAAGATCGGCAAGCTCCGCCCCGCCTTCGCCAGGGACGGCACGCTCACGGCCGCCAACAGCTCGGCGCTCACCGACGGCGCGGCCTGCGTCGTGCTCATGTCCGAGGACGCGGCGAAGAAGCACGGACAGACCCCGCTCGCCCACTTCCGCTCCTGGTCCTACGTCGGCGTCGACCCCAGGGACCAGCTCCTCATGGGCCCCGCCCTGGCCATGCCCCAGGCGCTGGAGCGCGCCGGCCTCTCCCTGGCCGACTGCGACCGGGTCGACCTGCACGAGGCCTTCGCCGCCCAGGTCCTCTCCGTCCTCAAGATGCTCGAGAGCGACGCCTTCTGCCAGGAGCGCCTGGGCCGGGAGCGCGCGCTCGGCGCCGTCGACCCCGCGCGCCTCAACGTGCACGGTGGCTCCGTCGCGCTGGGCCACCCCTTCGGCGCCACCGGCGCCCGCATGGTGCTGACCATGGCCCACGAGCTGCACCGCACCGAGGCCCGCACCGCCCTGCTCGGAGTCTGCGCCGCCGGTGGCTTGGGCGCCGCCGCGGTCATGGAGCGTCACGGCGGTTGAGCCGACCCCGCGCGGCGTGGCAGCCTTCGCAGACGGAGGCTCCATGCTCGCCCTCTACCTTGCCGGCTGCCTGATCAACCGCGACCTCTACGAGGAGCGCCGCGCCGAGCTGACCGACGCCGACCAGGACGGCTTCGCCCAGGCCGAGGACTGCGACGACACCGATCCCGACGTCTTCCCCGGCGCCGACGAGCGCTGCAACGACCGCGACGACGACTGCGACCAGCTCACCGACGAAGAGGCCGTGGACGCCTCGCCCTGGTACCGCGACGCCGACCTCGACGGCTTCGGCAACCCCGCCGACCTGGTGCTCGCCTGCCAGCAACCCCAGGGCTACACCCGGGACGACACCGACTGCGACGACCTGCACGACCAGGTCCACCCCGGCGCCGACGAGGTGCCCTATGACGACTTCGACAACGACTGCCAGGGCGGCGACCTCGTCGACGTCGACGGCGACACCCACGACGCCACCGTCGCCGGAGGCGACGACTGCGCCGACGAAGACCCCGCCGTCTACCCGGGGGCGGTGGAGACCTGGGCCAACGGCGCCACCGACAACGACTGCGACGGCGACTACGGCGCCGCCACCCTGGACTATGGCGCCGAGGCCTGGACCGGAGAGTCCGAGGGTGACAACGCCGGCCGGCGCCTGGCGGCCCTTGGCGACGTGACCGGCGACGGCCTGGCCGAGTTCGCCGTCGGCGCCATCTACCAGGATCGGGACTACGAGTATGGCGGCGCCATCTACATCGTCTCGGGTGGCGAGCCCGGCCCCCTGGCCGAGGAAGGCGTGCTGCGGCCGAGCGGGGCGGGCTGGTACCTGGGCGGGGCGCTGGATGGAGGCCAGGATGTGGATGGGGATGGCGTGGCGGACTTGTTGACCGGATCGGCAGCCATGGACGGTGGGCGTGGGGCGGCCTGGCTGGTTTCAGGAGGCGACCTGCCGAGGGAGGGACAGGAGAAGATGCTCGCGGAGGCGGCAGCCTGGACCATCGAGGGGACCAACGCCGGCACCTACTTCGGTGCGGCCGTTGCGTACGCTGGGGATGTGAACGGCGACGGCTTGCACGACCTCACCGTCGCCGCCACCTTCGAGGACGATGGGTCGTTGGCCGACGCGGGCTGCGTCTATTACTGGTTGGAGCGAGGTGAAGGAGCCAGCACCCAAGGTGACGCCGACTGGCGATTCTGTGGCTTCTTCGATGGACAGGCGCTTGGGAACCTCGTAGGCCCAGCGGGGGATCAGGACGAGGACGGGTATGACGATGTCATGCTCAGTGGATACGGTGTGATCGCGGCGATCGTCGGAGGCGGTTCCGCTCCGCCGGAATGGGGCGAGAGCCTGATCTCCGAAGTTGTCGAGGATGTGGATGTCAGCCGTGCCGACCCATTCATGATCGGAGATGTAGACGGCGATGGCAGGGCTGACCTGGGAGTGGTCATCGACAATGCGGACGTGCACTTTTTCACCCTGCTTGCAGCCAACCCGTCCAGGGCCCACACCGAACCCACGGCGATCGTCACCTACGGTGGGCAGACCATCTATTCGTTCCAGGTTTCGGATCTCGGTGATCTGGATGGGGATGGGCGTTCTGAGAGCATGATCCAGCCTCAGGCATACACGTCCGTGGCTTCTTCGAGCATGGCGGTCGTATTTGGCGAGCAGCTCGCTCCGAGTACAGTGCTGCATCACGACGACCTGGCGTTGCACGCGATGACTGGGCGGGACGATGCTGCCTATGGGCAGCGAATCGTCGTCTCAGACGACGTGGATGGGGACGGTGACCGGGACATCGTGGTTGGAGGATATGCCGACTTCACGAAGGGCTATCAGACCGGCGCGGTGGTGCTCATCGATCTTCCACAGTAGTCGGCGTGTCGACCCACACATACAAGTTCCGGTCCGCCCCGTTGACCGCCTCGTCGTTGAGGAAGGCGACCCGCAGCTCCCCGGGGCCCTCCTCGTCGGCACAGCCCAGGTCTGCCAGGGCGACGGTGGTCGGGCCCGCCACGTCGAGCTCGGCGGTGACTTCGCAGGCGCCCAGCAGGGACAGGCGCGCGCGGGCCGGCGCGGTCCCCGCGGCGTCCTGGTCGAGGTGGACCACCGCTTGTGCACGCTCGGGGGCCGTCAGCGGGCGCGACCACAGCTCGGCGTTCCAGAAGAGGCCGAAGCCCCGCCCCTCCTGCCAGGTGCGGGGCGCGCTCCCGCCCACGAAGAAGAGGCTCTCGGGCGCTGCGGCGAGCAGCGCTTGCTGGGGCCAGCGGCGCGCGGCCGCGCGGGCGATCTCGGTGCCCTCCTCCAGGCGTCCGGCGGCTGCGAGCGCGACGGCGGCCTCGCGCGCGAGGTGGGGCTGGGAGGGGAAGCGCAGGGAGAGGGCCCGCAGGCGGGTGGCCGCGAGCGCGGCGTCCGCTCGCGCCGGGGTCTGGCTGTACCACCAGGTGCCACCACCCGAGGGGTACGCCAGGCTTCCGACCAGGGCGTGGCGGGTCAACAACCCCTCGGGCAGCTCCGGGGCACCGGGGGCGTCCCAGCGTGCCACGCGCAGCCAGTCGGGGCCGGGCTGGGCCTGGCTCACCTGGTCGAAGAACCACGCGTCGCCCTGGCCTTGCGCGATGGCCTCGGCCGCCGGCCGATGGGTGAGCCCGCGCATGTCGATGAAGCGCACGTCATGCAGGTTCCCGAGGATCCCGGCGTCCACCGCCATCAAGCTCGCCCCCTCCGCCAGGTGCCAGGCGGCGAAGACGACGTCGTCGGCGACCGGCGTGTACAGACCCTGCGTGTACGCCGCGCGCACGCGCGACCCGGTGGGCGGCAGGCGCAGGTCCAGGTTGAAGCGACCGTAGCCGGCGGGGACCAGGAGCAGGCCGGCGAGTGCGCCGGCGGTGCCCAGGGCCAGGCGGCCGGGCGTCCCGCGCGCGGGCGAAAGGACCACGGCCAGGCTGGCCAGGCTGGCGAGCGCCCCTGGCATGGTCAGGCGTCCCCAGGTCATCCAGTCGCCGCTTGCGCGGACCAGCACCAGGGCCTGCAGCGCGAGGGGCGCCAGGGCGAGCCAGGCCCGACGGTCTCGTGGCCCGGAGCGGGTCGCCGCGACGGCGAGGGCGGGACCGGCGACCGCGACCAGGTCGCCGCCGAGCTGGGCCAGGCCGTGTCCGCTCCAGGGCACGCCGGCGACCTTGACCAGCGCGGAGGTGGGCCACAGCTCGCCGAAGTGCTGGACCCGCAGCACGTGGTAGCCGAGCAGGCCGAGCAGCCCGGCCACGGTGGGCGCCGGCAGGGCCCAGGGGCTGCCCCCCGCCCGGAGCCCCAGGAGCAGCACGGCCAGCAGGTGCGCCGCGCCCTCGGGTCGCGTGGTGCTGGCCAGCGCCGCCATCGGCACGGCCCAGCCGGCTGCGGCGCCCCCGCGCAGGGCGGCGACCCAGGCCAGGCTGAGCAGCAGCGCGTACAGCGAGGTCTCCATGCCCTGCGCGGACCACCACGCCAGGGGCGCCCAGGCGGCGACCGCGAGCAGCCCGACGGTGCCGCCGGCGCCCCGCGGCAGCAGCGCGGACAGCAGGGCCAGCACGCCCATCCCGCAGGCCATGGCCAGGACCTGCGACCACAGGCCGACGTCCAGGTCCAGCAGGACCATGACGGCCATCGCGGCGACCATCAGGAAGTTGGAGTAGCCCTCGACCACCTCGCCGGTGGTCCACCGCAGCCGCCCGCTGGACACCCACTCGTGGGCATAGGCCGCCGAGATGTAGACGTCGTCGACGATCTCGGGCCAGGCGGGCGCGGCCACCCACGCCAGCACCAGGGCGGCCAGCCCCCAGCGCGCGACCCGCTCCATCACCCCCCGACCGCGCGAAGCACGGCCTGCACGACCTCCGGCGGCTGGCGCGCCGACAGGTTCTCCCGGAAGTCCTGGATCCGGCCCCAGCGCTTCGCCACCAGGGCCATCGCGATGTCGACGGCCCGCAGGTCGTCCTCGATCACGACGATGCGGTCGTGTCCGATGGCCTCTCCCCACTGCGCGTCGGTCTGCTGGGGCTCCCAGCAGCGCGCGGTCCGCAGGAACCAGGTGTCCCAGCGCGCGGCGACCCGGCGGAACTCGGCCTGGCAGTCGATGTCCTGCTGCACGTGCTCGCCGAGCACGTCCCGCAGCTCGGCCGGCGTGTGGCCCGGGTGCATCGTGATGTCGCCGAAGATGATGCAGAAGGGCCGCCCGGGGTCCTGTGTCGGCGCATGGGGCACGCTGACCCGCTGGTTGAGCCACCGGGCGAAGATGCCGTAGGACTCGGGGTTGTCGATGGAGCCGCGGTCCTGGCCCTCGGGGTAGATGCCCTTGAGCACCCGCTCCAGGTCGAAGCCCTTGCCGAAGCCGCTGGCCTGCAGGGGCCAGCGGAAGGCCCGCGTGTCTCCGATCGCCGCGAAGGCCAGCTCGAGCGCCGGGTCGTACTGGCTCAGCGTGTTGAACAGCAGGGGCAGGCGGTCGAAGATCTCGGCGGGCCAGTGGGCCATGGAGGCCGTGACGTCCACGCCGATCACCATGGGCTGCCGGCTGTGGCTGCTGACGTCGCGCGAGGGGTCCAGCAACTGCCAGTCCGGCTCGCTGCGGCGGCTGTAGGTGCGTGGGCCCTGGGCGCGCGCCCGGGCGGCGTCCTGCTGGCGCTGGGCGGCACCGGCGGGTTGGTAGCGGTAGGCCGAGGGGTTGGCCCAGTCGGAGGTGTCGTCGTCCCAGGAGTACATGGCGCCAGTGTACCGACGAGAGAAGTTGATGTGGCACATGAAGTTTGCTGCTGACACGGCAACAGCCGCGTCGTAGAGTGCGCGGATGCTGTCGCCGCCCCGCCTCGCCGCCCTCTTCGCCTCGTCCTTCGTCGCCACCGCGCTGCTCTTCGGGGTCGTCTCCTCCGCGACCGACCCGGTGCACGCCGCGGTCATCGCCGCGCCCGCGCCCGAGTGGCTGCCGCCGGCCTGGGTCAGCGGACCCGACGCCCTCGCGATCGCCGCGCTGCATGGACACGGCGCCACCCGGGGGCCCCTGGTCCACTCCCACGCGGCCCTGGTCTTCGACCTCGACCAGGAGCGGGTCCTCTTCGAGCGGCGCGCCGACAACCGGCGGCCGGTGGCCTCGTTGACCAAGGTCGTCGCCTCGCTGGCCTACGCCTCGGTGCAGCCCGACCTGGACCAGGGGGCCTGCATCGACTTCGAGCAGCGGCCCTCGCGCTCCGGCGCGCGCAGCCGCCTGAACACGGGCGACTGCGCCTCCGGCTGGGACTACCTGGGCGCGGCCCTGGTCGCCTCGGACAACCGCGCCGCCTACGCCCTGGCGGCGGCGGCCGACCTGAGCGTGGACGAGCTGGTGACCCGGATGAACCAGGTCAGCGAGGAGCTGGGCATGGCCTCCTCCCGGTGGGCCGATCCCTCGGGCCTGGAGGACGAGAACCTCTCGACCGCCCGGGACATCTCCCGCGCGATGGTGGCCCTGGCCAGCGTGCCCGAGCTGGCCCTGGCGGCGTCGGCGCCGTCCTGGGACCTGCACCGGGCGGACCAGGCGCCCCGCCGCCTGTTCACGACCAACAAGCTCTCGGGCAGCGACCGGGTGGTGATCGAGGCGGCCAAGACCGGGTACACCGACACGGCGGGCTACTGCCTCTCGACCCTGGTCCAGACCTCGACCGGGCAGCGGCTGGTGATCACGCTGCTCGGCGCGCCCAACGACCGCACGCGCTGGGCCGACGTGGCCCGCGTGGTCGAGTGGGCCGAGCGCCACGACGGCCCGGGCGACGCGCTGGCCGACGCGCGCTGAGCCCGGCGCCGACCGCGGAGGCGATAGAGACGGGGGTGGACGCAAGGCGGCAGGCGCCGCCGAACCCGGAGCCCCCATGTTCCCGCTGCTGATCCTGCTGGCCTGCGCGGACGACCTCCCGGCCGCCGCGACCGACGACACCGGAGGTCCGGGCGACACGTCGCAGGAGCGGGAGCCGCCCACCTACTCGCTGGGGGACTGCCCGCCCCTGGACGACGGGGTCCTCGACGAGTTCCCGACCGGGGAGACCAGCTACCGGGTCAAGGTGGTGCTGCCCCCCGAGCCGCAGGGCGCGCCGGTCCTGTTCGCCTGGCACTGGCTGGGCGGAAGTGCCGCGGACATCGTCCGGTACATGGACCTGGACGAGCTGGCCCAGGAGGAGGGCGTCGTGGTCATCGCGCCGGACAGCGACGGCTCGGCCTACGAGTGGCACTTCCTGGAGGAGCCCGAGGGCAACCCCGACCTGCTGCTCTTCGAGGACCTGCTGGCCTGCGCCCACGCGCAGCACGGTGTCGACCTGGAGCGCGTGCACGCCCTGGGCATGAGCGCCGGCGGCCTGCAGACCACCTACCTGACGCTGTACGAGGCGGAGTGGCTGGCCAGCACCGCCATCTTCTCGGGGGGGACGATGCCGGGCATGTACGACCGCCCCGCGCGCCCGCTGCCCGTGATGATCACCTGGGGCGGCCCGGGCGACACCTACAGCAGCGTGTCCTTCGAGGAGACCAGCCTGTACCTGAGCGAGGAGCTGCAGGCCGACGGCAGCTTCGTCGTGGAGTGCGAGCACGACCTGGGCCACCAGATCCCCGACGGGGCGTCGACCTGGGCCTGGGAGTTCCTCTCCGCCCACCCGCTGGACGTCGATCCCGAGCCCTGGGCCGCGGGGCTGCCCGACACCCTGCCGGACTACTGCCGGATCCCGTGATCGGTCACAAGGCCGCGCGGTTCTGACCCGAAGTGACCGATCCGACCGATGCTCTGGCGCGCAGGGGCTGGCACGGGCGATGCAGACGCCGGGGGAGAACCTCCTCCCCGGAGCCCCCATGATCCCCGTCCTCCTCTCCCTCGCCCTGGCCCTGGTCGGCTGCGGCACCGCCCCGGTCTCCGCCGCCTCCGCGCCCGCCCAGGCCTCTCCCGCCACCTCGGTGGCGCCCGCCGCGGCCCCCGCCCTGCGCACCGGCGGCCAGCCCACCGAGGCCCAGCTCCGGGCCCTGGCCGCCGAGGGGGTGCGCACGGTGATCGACCTGCGGGGCGAGAACGAGAGCCGCGGCATGGACGAGGCCGCGGTCGTCCAGGGGCTGGGCATGACCTACGTCACCATCCCGATCTCGGGCGCCGGGGACCTGACGGTCGAGCGCGCCAAGGCGCTGGACGCGGCGCTGGACGCGGCCGAAGGGCCCGTCCTGGTGCACTGCGCCAGCGGCAACCGGGTCGGCGCGCTCCTGGCCCTGGAGGCCTTCCACGCCGACGGCGCCTCGGCCGAGCAGGCGCTGCGCATCGGCGACGAGGCGGGCCTGTCCTCGCTGCGACCCACCGTGGAGAGCTTGTTGGTCGATTGACCAACCAGTTTACTGCGTGAGCGGGTCCTGGTCGCCGGCCTGCAGGGACAGCTCCTCGCCGGACCAGGGGTGCCGCAGGACCAGCCGCCAGGCGTGCAGCATCAGGCGGGCCGCCGGCGCGCCGCCGTACAGGCGGTCGCCCACGATGGGGAAGCCCACCGCGGCCAGGTGGACGCGGAGCTGGTGGCTGCGTCCCGTCTCGGGGAACAGGGCCAGCAGGGTGTCCTCCGAACCGCGGCGCAGCACCTGCCAGCGGGTCTGCGCCGGCAGGCCGGCGACCGGGTCGACGACGTTGCGGGGCGGGGTGCCGCCCAACCGCGCCAGGGGCAGGTCGATCCGGCCCTGGTCCTCGGGCTGGCCCCGCACGACCGCCAGGTAGGTCTTGCGCACGCTGCGCGCCGCGAACTGGGCCTTGAGCGCGGCCTCGGCCTTGCGCCGCCGCGCCAGGACCAGCAGGCCCGAGGTGTCCAGGTCCAGCCGGTGCGCGGCGTACATCGGCCCCAGGTCCCGTGCCGCCCGGGTCAGGGCGCTGTCCTGCCAGGCCGGGTCCCGACCGGGCACCGACAGCAGCCCGGCGGGCTTGTCCAGCACCAGCAGGTCGCGGTCCAGGTGCACCACGACCAGCCAGGGGTCGGTCGGGGGCGCGTAGCGGTCGAGCTCGCCGTCCACGCCGCCTCCTGCTCAGCCGCGGCCGCGCCGCCGGCCCCCGCCGTTCCAGCGCCCGGGGCCGCTTCCGGACGGGCGGTTGCCCTGGGGGCGCCCCCCGCCGGACGAGCCGCCGCCGCTGGAGCGCCCGCCCACCCGTCCGCCGCGCGCGGGGCGGGGCGTGGGGCGGGTGGGGATGGCGTCGGCGGCGTGCCAGGGGTGGTCCTCGTCGATGGGGATCGACTGGCCGATCAGCCGCTCGATGCCGCGCAGGAAGTCGCCCTCGCTGTGGTCGCAGAAGGCGATGGCCACGCCCTCGCGGCCCGCCCGCCCGGTGCGCCCGATGCGGTGGACGTAGCTCTCGGGCTCGTTGGGCAGGTCGTAGTTGAAGACGTGGCTGATGCCGTCCACGTCGATGCCGCGGCTGGCGACGTCGGTGGCGACCAGCACCGACAGCCGCCCGTCCCGGAAGTCGTCGAGCGCCTTGGTGCGGGCGTTCTGGGACTTGTTGCCGTGGATGGCCTGCGAGGGGATGCCGTCCTCGTCCAGCTGCTTCACCAGGCGGTTGGCGCCGTGCTTGGTGCGCGTGAAGACGATGGCCTGCTCCACCTCGCGGTCGCGCAGCAGGTCGGCCAGCAGGTGGCGCTTGTCCATGCGGTCGACGAACATCACCTTCTGGGCGATGCGCTCGACCGTGGTGCCCTGGGGCACGACCTCGACCTTGATCGGGTCGCGCAGGAAGCCCTGGGCCAGCTCGACGATGGCGTCGGGCATCGTCGCCGAGAAGAGCAGGTTCTGCCGCTTCGCCGGCAGCAGCTTCAGCACGCGCTTGACGTCGTGGATGAAGCCCATGTCCAGCATGCGGTCGGCCTCGTCCAGGACGAAGAAGTCCACCTTGGACAGGTCGACGAAGCCCTGGCCGTGCAGGTCCAGCAGCCGGCCGGGGCAGGCGACCAGGATGTCCAGGCCCTGGTTCAGGGTGCGCACCTGGGGGTTCTGGCCGACGCCGCCGAAGATGGTGTAGTGCCACAGGTCCAGGTGGGCCCCGTAGGTCTTGAAGCTGTCGCCGATCTGGGCGGCCAGCTCGCGGGTCGGGGTCAGCACCAGGGCGCGGATCTGCCGACGGACGCGGGCCGGCGTCGGCGCCTGGGAGAGGTGCTGCAGCACCGGCAGCGCGAAGGCGGCGGTCTTGCCGGTGCCCGTCTGGGCGCAGCCGAGCACGTCGCGACCGGCCAGGAGGGGGGGGATGGCCTGCACCTGGATGGGCGTAGGCGTGGTGTACCCGCAGGCGGTGAGCGCCCGCAGGAGAGGCTCGGAGAGGCCGAGCGAAGCGAAGGTCTGCAAGTTCAGTGGTCCGCTCTTCAGTCTGATGTGCGGCCACCGGCGCAGCTTCTTCGTGTGGCCTGGGCCGCGCGGTCGCCAGGGTGGCGCCGCTGGGGAGAGGGTAGCCCGGCAGCCGATGATGCGCTGGCCCGGGTGCCGCCTCGCCGCCGGATCGTCACCCGGTGGTAGCGTCTGCCGCTCGGAGCCCTGCTGAGCGCATCCATGGCCCTGGTCCGCCGCCCGCCCCTGCCCCCGACGGTCGAGAACCTGCGCAAGGTCGAGCGCCTGTTCGCCCTGGCCGGGCCGCCGATGGGCATGGCCCTGTCCTGGTGGCAGCGCCTGGAGGTCGACGGCCGCGAGCACTTCCCGCGCACGGGCCCGGTCCTGGTCCTGCCCAACCACGTCACCTACTTCGACCCCTTCTCGATCATGGTCGCCGTCCGCCGCCCGGTGCACTTCATGGCCGGCGAGGGCCTGTTCCAGCAGCGCTGGGCCGGCCTGTTGGCCCGCTGGGCCGGGGCCGTGCCCCGCAAGAAGCGCGTCGCTGACGTGCTGAGCGTGCGCCAGCTCTCCCGCTGGGCCGAGGTCGGCGGCGCCGTCGGCCTGTTCCCCGAGGGCGAGCGCACCTGGGACGGCCGGCCCCTGCCCCTGCTGCCGGGCATCGGCCGCCTGGTCCGCGCCTTCGGCCACCCGGTCGTGACCGCCCGCATCGTCGGCGGCTACCGCCAGAACCCGCGCTGGGGCAACCAGCGCCGCGGGCGGATGCGCATCGAGCTGGATCCGCCGCAGACCTGGGACCGCCGGGCCGACCCCGCCGAGATCGAGGCGACGCTGGTGCAACGCCTCACCGTGCCCGCCGGCGCCGGCCGGGGCTGGCCCATGACCGGCAGCCGCCTGGCCGAGGGGGTGGAGAACGTGCTCTTCCGCTGCCCCGCCTGCGACGCGCCCGACGCCCTGCGCAGCGAGGGGGACCGCGTGCGCTGCGGTGCCTGCGGGGCCGGCTGGCGCCTGGACATCGAGCACGCGCTGCATCCCGACCATGGCGGCCCCCCCCTGGCCCTGGGCCAGCAGGTCGCCGCGCTCCGCGCCCGCGCCGGCCAGGAGCCCCCGGGTCCCGACGGCACCCTCCTGCGCAGCGCGCCCATGGTCCTGCTCGACATCTCGGGCGAGGTCTCCACCGAGGTCGCCCGCGGCCCCCTGGTGCTGGAGCCGGACCTGCTGCGGGTCGAGGGCAGCGACTGGCGCCTGCCCCTGGCCCAGGTCTCCACCATGCACGTGTTCATGCAGCGCAGGTTGATGATCCGCGCCGGCGACCGGCTGTGGGAGGCCGAGATCCCGACCGGCTCGGTGGTCCGCTGGCAGTGGGAGGTCGAGGCGCGGATGCCCGCAGCGGCGCGACCCCGGGCGGCGGAGACCTCCCCCGGGCCAGGCTGAGGTCGGGGGGCGCAGGCCCGCCGCGCGCGGCTCAGCCCGTCGCCACCAGGCTGCCGTCCGCGACCAGGCCGGCGACGACCTCCTGGGCCTCCTCGCCCGCGCCCAGCCCGGCGGCGACCGCGGCCAGCGTGGCCAGGGTCGTGGGCGCCTCGGCGGCGAGCAGCAAGCGGGCCAGCTCCTCGCCGACGAAGGACAGGCCCGCCTGGCCGTCGCGCACCTCGACCAGCACCCACTCCTGGCCTTCGCCCTCGGGCGGCAGCGGCCCCACCGCGACCCCCCGGACCAGCGCCTCCAGGGGGCGGGGACCCAGCGCCGCCAGCACGGCCTGCCAACGCGCCACCGTGCCCTCCGGCAGCCCGACCGGCAGCAGGCCCGGCGCGCGCTGCAGGTGGGCCCCTCCCGGCGGGCGCGGCTGCTCGCGGCGGGCGCGGGCGACCGCGGCCTCCAGGTCCGCGACGGCGCCGGCCCGCGGGCGGATCCAGGCGTGGAAGGACCCGACCAGGCTGCCGCGCTCCATGATGCAGCCGTGGAAGGCGGGCGAGGAGAGGAAGGCGTCCAGCTCGCCGACCGGGCGCCCCTGGCAGGCCAGCGCAGCGGTGGCGGGCAGCTCCTCGACCAGCGAGGTGACCAGCCGCGCCCGGCGGTAGGGGTCGGTGCGGAAGGCGCGGGGGTCGGTGCGCCGCAGCAGGGCGTGCTCCGCGGCGGTCAGCTCGGGCAGGTCGCGGCCGGCCAGCACCTGCTCGGCCAGGTCCGGGTCGTGCAGCAGCCGCACGACGACCCGCTGCAGGGCGTGGCTCAAGGGGTCCCTCCGATCCACCGACCTTCCAGCGTGCGCGCGATGCGCCCGAAGCCGGGCAGGCAGTCGGCCAGCGGGTTGCGCTCGCACTCGAAGATGACGGCCCGCAGGTTGGGGCCGGCCGCGACCCGCTCGAAGATGGCCCAGGTGTCGGGCAGCACGGCGGGGCTGTGGTCGTCCTCGATCCACCGGAAGCCGTCGGTCTGCCGCTCGACGCCGCCGGCCACGTGGCACTCGACCAGCCGCTCCAGGGGCAGGCCGTCCAGGCCGTCCAGCGCCTGTCGGCCCGTCACCCGCTGGTAGATCGCCAGGTGCGCGACGTCGAGCAGCATGCCGGTGTCGGCGTAGTCGCACAGCCGCGCGAAGAAGTCGAGCAGGTGCAGGTCGCCCACGTAGACCGAGCCGGGCGGGTTCTCGGGGAGGACCTCCAGCCCGGTCGCCTCGCGCAGGGCGATGATGCCGTCGGCGAGGGCCTTCGCGGCGTCGTCGGTCAGCACCGGCGGCAGGAGCAGCATGTGGCCGCGCTCGCGCCGCCCGAAGTGCCACAGCCCCACGTCGCCGCACAGCCAGGCCGGCCGCAGCACCGCCGCGAGCAGGCGCACCTGGTCGAGCCAGGCGGGATCGAGGTCCTCGGGCTCGTCCAGGTTCACGTCGAGGAAGTGGTAGGTCGTGGCGCCGCCGCGCTCGACCCAGGCCCGCGCGTGCCGGTCCAGGCCCTTGGCCACCTCGACGCCCACCTCCAGGAAGCGGCCGTACTGGGGGGCCTGGGCGTGGAGCTGCGAGAGGTCCAGGCCGCCGGGGGTGTCGGCCGCGCCGTACTCGGTGGACACGCCGATGCCCAGGACGGGGAGGTTCTGCACGCGATCGAGGAAGCGCATCGTCGCCAGCTATCCACCCCCTCCTCGCCCCGTGCGAGACTGCGGCCCCTTCGCCGCCGCCACTGCCACGGAGCCCCTCATGCCCTCGCCCCTCGCCTTCAAGGAGCTGCAGGCCCTCTTCGACTCGCTGGGGGTCAAGGACTTCGGCGCCGCCCTGCCCGAGGGGCGCATCCACTGGACCGACGCCGCCGGCAAGGTGGTGGCGCACGCCCGCTGCCGCGCCATCCTGTCCTGGGCCTCCACCAACCACAGCATCCTGTGGGCCGAGGCCATCGCCTCCTTCCAGCAGGCCGGCGTGCCCTGCCTGCCCGCGCCCGAGGGCGAGGACCCCTACGTGCAGGACGTCGACGAGGACCTGGCCCAGGAGCTGGCGGGCCAGTCGGCGCAGCTCGTCAACGCGCAGTTCCTGTACGCCGCGCCCACCGGCGGCGGCGGCAAGCTCTTCCTCGCGGTCACCGACTTCACGCCGGGCGCCATGGACGAGGACCCCGGCCAGGAGGCCCGGCGGGTCGAGGCGGCGCGCGCCTGGGCGGCCGAGCGGCTGGTGCGGCTGGCCGCGCTCCTGGACCAGGGGGAGGTCGACGAGGTGGCGACCCTGCTGGGCTCGCTGTCGGGACAGGCGCGCCAGCAGGCGGACTTCGTCGTGCGGGGCACGGACCTGGCGCCCCGCCTGTCGGGCCTGGCCACCCAGGCGATGCTGTGGGCCCAGGCCCTGCCCGAGCACAAGGACCGCGTCGCCTACGAGCTGAAGGTCGCGGCCCGGGGCTGGCAGCCGGCCTGACCGGGGCCGGGGTCAGTCCGCGCGCAGCAGCTTGATCCCCGCCTGGGAGGCCATGCCGTCCAGCTCGGCCCGGCTGTCCTCGAACCACAGCCACTGGGCGACGTTCATCACCGGCGCGATGAGCGGCAGCGGGAGCAGGCAGAGCATCACGGCCACCATCGAGATCAGCATGGCGATGCCGAAGAAGATGATGTGCTCGCTCATGTGGGCGCCGACGTGCTTCAGCGACAGCTTCGCGTTGTCCAGGGGCGCGTAGCGGCCGTCGGCGGCCAGCGGCATCTGGAACTGCAGGGCCACGGCCGCGACGGTGCCGCCGATGCCGCCGGCCATGCCGCCCAGCGAGATGGCGCCGAACCAGATGAGGTAGTTGACCAGGTCCTCGGCCACGTGGCGCATGTCGAAGAGGGGGCCGATGGAGGGGCCGCGGCCCTCGCGCAGGCTGTCGCGCACCTCGCGCATCAGGTTGGGGGTCAGCAGGCCCGCCAGGCCGCAGGTGCCGATGCTGAGCACCAGGAAGACGGTGTAGAGCACGATCCAGGCGACCAGGTGCTGCTGCACCTGCTCCCAGGCCTTCTTGTAGTAGTCCAGCGGCGCCATGGTTGCTCCCGGGGGGGGCGGGAGCATAGCGGAGGGGCCCGCCCAGGAGGGCTCCGTGTCGGAGGCCCCGGAGCCCCAGACGTCCACCCGCCGCATCTTCGGCACCTTCGCCGGGGTCTACCGCCCGGTGTTCCTGGGTGTCGTGGGGGGCCTGCTCTACCTGCGCGAGGGCTGGCTGGTCGGCAACAGCGGCCTGCTGGGCGCCCTGCTCATCATCGGCCTGTCGGTCGCGATCTCCGGCACGACCGCCCTGTCGCTGGCCAGCATCGCCAGCAACGTGCGCGTGCGGCCCGGCGGCGCCTTCGCCATCATCGCCCAGGCCCTGGGGCTGGAGGCCGGCGGCGCCATCGGCCTGCCGCTGTTCATCGCGCAGGCGGCCTCCTCCGCGATGTACGCCTACGCCTTCTCCGAGGCCTGGGGCCACGTCTTCCCGGCCCACCCGCCCCAGCTCGTCGCCTTCCTGGCCTTCGGCGCCCTGGCCCTGCTGGCCTGGCGCTCGGCGGGGGTCGCCTTCCGCGCCCAGGCGGTGATGTTCGTCGTGGTCTGCGTGGCGCTCACCTCGGCCCTGCTCGGGCTGTTCTCGGCCGAGACGCTGCACCCTCCGACCCTGCTGGGGCACACCACCGGCGAGGACCTGGTCACCGCCTTCGCCATCTTCTTCCCCGCCGCCACCGGGATCATGGTCGGCGTGGGCATGTCCGGCGACCTGCGCGACCCGCGGCGCTCGATCCCGCGCGGCACGCTGTGGGCCTGGGGCACGACCTCGGTCATCTACCTGGGCTTCGCCTTCTTCTACTCGGCGATCGGCAGCCCAGAGGAGCTGGTCGCGCACCGCACCATCATCATCGACCGGGCGCTGTTCCCGCCCCTGGTGCTGGCCGGCCTGATGGCCTCGACCCTGATGGCGGCGCTCTCGGCCCTGGTGACGGCGCCGCGGCTGCTCCAGGCGATGGCCGCCCACGGTGTCGTGCCCGGCGCGCGCTGGCTGGGGCGGCTCACACCCGAGGGCGAGCCCCGCAACGCCGTGCTGGCCACGACCGCCCTGGCCGCCACCGGGCTCGCGGCGGGCTCGCTGAACGCCATCGCGCCGCTGATCACCAGCTTCTTCATCATGACCTACCTGGCGATCAACGGCGTGGTCTACGTCGAGATCGTCCTGGGCATGATCTCCTTCCGGCCGACCTTCCGCGTCGGCCGCACGGTGCCGCTGGTGGGCGTCGGCCTGTGCCTGCTGGGGCTGGCCGTCGGCAGCCCCTTCGGCGGCGTGCTGGAGCTGGCCCTGGTACTGGGCGTCTACCTGCTGCTGGCGCGCCGCAGCCTGGCCACGCCCTGGGAGACGGTGCGCTCGGGCATCGCGGTGAACCTGGCGGCCTGGGCCGCGCGCCGGGCCTCCCGCATCGAGCGCAGCGAGCGCGCCTGGAAGCCCGACCTGCTGGTGCCGGTCGCCAGCATCGAGCAGGCCCGGGACATGCGCCCCTGGGTCGAGGACCTGGCCCGCCGCAACGGCAGCATCCGCTGGGTGGCGCTGGGCCCGCGCGAGGACCTGCCCGCCGCCCTGCCCGCCCTGGTCGACAAGGAGCGGGAGGGCGACCTGCACGCGACCTGGACCCGCCTGGAGACCGACCGCTACATGGAGGGCCTCGGGCTGGCCATGGACGCGCTGCAGGGGGCGCTCTTCCCGCCCAACCTGGTCGCCGTCGACCTGCGCCGGGTCTCCGACGGCGAGCTGGCCCTGTACCTGGACCACTGCCGGCGCCTGTCCGTCGGCCTGCTGCTCTGGCAGCCCCACCCGCAAGGGGGGATCGGGGCGCGCCGCGCCATCGACGTGTGGATCTCCGACCGGGCGCCGCAGTGGCGGCTGGAGCTGCACGTCACCAACCTGGACCTGCCGGTGCTGGTGGGCCTGCTGCTGGCCGAGGCCTGGCAGGCCGAGCTGCGGCTGTGCACCTCGCCCCGCGACCCCGCGGACGCCGCGGCGGCCGAGGCCTTCCTGCGCGCGGTCGTCGACCAGGCCCGCCTGCCCCGACGCACCACCGTGCACGTGCTGCCGGGCCCCTTCGCCGCGGCGCTCACGCAGGCCCCGCCGGCCGACCTGCACCTGTTCGGCATGCCCCCCGCCCTGTCTCGCGCCCGGCTGGACGAGGTCGCGGCCGCCTGCCAGGGTAGCTGCTTGTGGCTGCTCGACTCCGGCCACGAGAGCGCCCTTGCCTGACGCCTCCCCCTCCGCGCCCTCCGCCCCCCCCGCCACGGGCCACGCGCGCCTGCTGGTCGCGCTCGCCTGGGGGGTCCACCTCTACACGGCGCTGGGCCTGCCCCTGGCGCTCCTGGCGGTCCAGGCCCTGGTCGACGGCGACGCCGGCCGCTTCCTGCTGCTCAACATCGTCGCGGTCGTCATCGACGCCTCCGACGGCACGCTGGCGCGCTGGCTGCGGGTCAAGGAGCGCGTGCCCTTCGACGGCGCCCTGCTCGACAACATCGTCGACTTCCTCACCTACGCCTTCCTGCCGGCCCTGGCCCTGCCGATGCTGGGCCTGCTGCCGGCCGCCTGGGCCTGGGTCGCCGCCGTGCCGCTGCTGGCCAGCGGCTTCCAGTTCTGCCAGGCCATCGCCAAGACGGACCAGGCCTTCGTCGGCTTCCCCTCCTACTGGAACGTGCTGCTGCTGTACCTGGTCGTGCTCCAGCCCCCGCCGGCCCTCACCGTCGCCCTGCTGCTCCTGCTCTCGGCCCTGGTCTTCGTGCCGATCCACTACCTGTACCCCTCGCGCACCCGCCTGCTGCGCCCGCTGACGGTGGGCCTGGGCGTGGTCTGGGGCCTGGCCTGCGTCGCCCTGGCCCTGGCGCCCACCGCGCGCTGGGCCCCGACCCTGGCCTGGGCCTCGCTGTCCTACGTCGGCTACTACGTCGCCCTCTCCTTCGTGCACCACCGGCGCGTGCACCAGGGCCCACCCCCGGGGCGGCCTCCTCCGCAGTAGGCTGCGGGCAGGAGGCCCCCATGGACGAAGCGGCTGCCCCCCTGGGGGACGTGAAGGCCCGCCGCAAGGCGCTGGGCTGGAGCCGGGCCGAGCTGGCCGACCGCGCCGGCATCGACCCGCGCCTGGTGCAGCTCGTCGAGCTGGACCAGTGGACCGAGGAGGGCGCCCTGGCCCGCCTGGCCGAGGTGCTGCGCCGGGCCGAGGCCGGCGAGGTGGACGTGCGCCTGCGCCGCGTGCAGGCCGAGGAGGGGGCCGCCCGCTTCGGCGAGCAGGAGGCCACCAACCCCGTCCGGGGGGACCTGCCCGAGGCCTGAGCCCCGGTTGCGGCCCGCTCCGCCCCCGACCGGCTCAGCCCCCGACGGGCACCAGGCGCGCCAGGGCCTCGACCTCGGCCAGCGGCTGGCCCGTGATGATCCGCCGCTCCTCGGGCGGGCCGACCAGCTCCAGCACCAGCACGCTGCCGCCCCCTCCCTGCTCGGCGTGGCAGCCGTGCACCCGGCGCCGCGGCACCGCCGGCCCGTCGGGCAGGACCACGGCCGCCTCGCTCACCACGATGTCGCCCTGGTAGGCCCACAGCAGGAAGGCGGCCAGGCCCGCCAGCGCCATGGCCGAGATCACGAGCACGCCCAGGGAGGCGAAGCCGGTGAGCAGCGCCTGCCCGGTCACGCCGCAGCCGACCGCGATGGTCATCAGGCCGCCGGTCAGCGCCCAGCGCGTGGTCTTGGGCACGCGCCAGGCCCGCAGGGTGTGGGGGGAGGTGTCCGCCATGGTCGTGGAGCTATCTCTACCGGTGGAGCCTGGACCCGCCTCCGTGGCCGCCTGTCGCAGGGGGCTGTCGTTCCCCGGTCCGGTCCGCAGACCCCTGCCCACCGGGGCTATCTTCTCCTCGGACCCGCCCGGAGCTCCCATGCGCCCGCCCCGCCTGCTGCTCGCCGCCACCGCGCACCTGCCCCTGCTGGCCTGCGAGGAGGGCATCGACTGCACCACCGAGGCCCGGGCCTCGGTCCAGCTCACGGTGGTCGACGCCGCCGGCGCCACCATCCCCGACGCCAGCGCCACCTACACCATCGAGAGCGAGAGCTGGCCCGCGCCGCAGGACTGCGAGGACCTGGGCGGCGGCACCCTGGTCTGCGGCTGGGAGGTGGAGGACACCTTCCACATCGAGGTAGAGGCTCCGGGCTACGCCGCCAGGACCCTGGAGGTCGAGGTCGGCGGCGACGAGTGCCACGTCATCACCGAGCAGGTCGAGGTCGTGCTCGACCCGGCCTGAGAGAAGCCCCGGAGCCTCCATGTCCTCCCTGCCCTGGTCGCTGCTGCTGCTCTCCCTGGCTGCCTGCGGCGACAAGGAGGGGGACGACGACGA
This sequence comes from Myxococcota bacterium, assembly GCA_023150805.1. Taxonomy (GTDB): domain Bacteria; phylum Myxococcota_A; class UBA796; order UBA796; family UBA2385; genus UBA2385. The sequence goes on from JAKLKF010000029.1 coordinate 30,466, forward strand.
CGACGGGGACGCCGACGGGGGCGCCCTCGACGGTGGCGCGGAAGACGGTGGCGCGGAAGACGGTGGCGCGGAAGACGGTGGCGCGGAAGACGGTGGCGCGGGGGACGGGGGCGCGGGGGACGGTGGCGCGGGGGACGGGGGGGCCGGCGGCGGCTCGGCCTGCCCCGACTACATGGGGCTGGGGACGGTCGGCGCCTGGCGCGAGTACCAGACCACCGCCTCCTACCAGGCGGAGTACGGGATCTCGGGGACCTACACGATGGAGGTGGAGTCGATCTCCGGTCCCGTGGTGCGCGCGCGCATGGACAGCGACTACCGGTACGCAGACGGCGGCCGTGCGCTGACGGCGGCGACCTACGAGTACCGCTGCGACGACGAGGGCGCGTCGATGACCGCCTACCGGGCCGAAGGCAGCTACGACGGGCCGAGCACCGACTACACCTGGAGCCAGGACACGGTCTACAGCGACGCCTACCTGTCCCTCGTCCCCGACGTCGAGGAGGGCACGACCTGGACGGACACCTGGGCGTCGTCCACGACCTTCTGGACCAGCCTGTCCGGGTCCAGCTCTTCGACCTCGACGGGCAGCACCAGCTACCGGGCGGGCGCCGAGAGCAGCGTCACGGTCCCGGCGGGGACCTTCTCCGCCCGCCGCTTCGAGGCCACGACGACGACAGGCGGCTCCTCCGTCGTCAGCGCCTGGATGTCCGAGCGCGCGCTGGGGCAGGTGCAGAGCGAGTACTACGAGCTGGTCGACTCCGGCGGCTGACCCGCCCTACATGTTCCGCCGGTACTGCCCGCCGACCTGGTAGAGCGCCGCCGAGATCTGCCCCAGCGTGCAGACCTTGCAGGCCTCCATCAGCCGCTCGAACAGGTTGCCGTGCTGCACGGCCGCCTGGGTCAGCAGCGCCAGCTCGTGCTCGGCCGCCTGCGCGCCGCGGGCGTGGATCTCGTCGCGGCAGGAGATGGCGAACTGCTTCTCCTCGGGGGTGGAGCGGAAGACCTCGTCGGGGATGATGGTCGGCGAGCCCTGGGGGTCGAGGAAGGTGTTCACGCCCACGATCGGCAGCTCGCCCGTGTGCTTGCGCGTCTCGTAGTACAGCGACTCCTCCTGGATCTTCGCGCGCTGGTACATGCGCTCCATCGCGCCGAGCACGCCGCCGCGCTCGGCGATGCGGCGGAACTCCTCGAGGACGGCGCCCTCGACCAGGTCGGTGAGGTACTCGACGATGAACGAACCCTGGTTGGGGTTCTCGTTCATCGACAGGCCCAGCTCCTTGTTGATGATGAGCTGGATCGCCAGGGCGCGGCGCACCGACTCCTCGGTGGGGGTGGTGATCGCCTCGTCATAGGCGTTGGTGTGCAGGCTGTTGCAGTTGTCGTTGAGCGCCGTGAGCGCCTGCAGCGTGGTGCGGATGTCGTTGAAGGCGATCTCCTGGGCGTGCAGGGACCGGCCGCTGGTCTGGATGTGGTACTTGAGCTTCTGGCTGCGCTCGTCGCCGCCGTACCTGAGCTTCATGGCCTTGGCCCAGACGCGCCGGGCGACGCGGCCGATGACGGTGTACTCGGGGTCCAGGCCGTTGCTGAAGAAGAAGCTCAGGTTGGGCGCGAAGTCGTCGATGTGCATCCCGCGGGCCAGGTAGTACTCGACGAAGGTGAAGCCGTTGGCCAGCGTGAAGGCGAGCTGGGAGATCGGGTTCGCGCCGGCCTCGGCGATGTGGTAGCCCGAGATGCTGACACTGTAGAAGTTCCGCACCTTGCGGTCGATGAAGTACTGCTGGATGTCGCCCATCATGCGCAGGGCGAACTCGGTGCTGAAGATGCAGGTGTTCTGGGCCTGGTCCTCCTTGAGGATGTCGGCCTGGACGGTGCCACGCACCGTGCTGAGCGTGGCGGCCTTGATCTTGTCGTACACCTCGGCCGGCAGGACCTGGTCGCCGGTGACCCCCAGCAACAGCAGGCCCAGCCCGTCGTTGCCGGGGGGCAGCTCGCCCTGGTAGCGGGGGCGCTCCCGGCCGGCGTACAGCGCGGCGATGGTCGCCTGCACCTGGTCGACCAGGCCGTGGGCGCGGATGTACTTCTCGCACTGCTGGTCGATGGCGGCGTTGAAGAAGAAGCCCAGCAGCATGGGCGCCGGGCCGTTGATGGTCATGCTGACGCTGGTCGCCGGGTCGCACAGGTCGAAGCCGCTGTAGAGCTTCTTGGCGTCGTCCAGGCTGGCGATGGAGACGCCGGACATGCCGATCTTGCCGTAGATGTCGGGGCGGTGGTCCGGATCCTCACCATACAGGGTCACGCTGTCGAAGGCCGTGGACAGGCGCTTGGCCGGGGCGCCACGCGTCAGGTAGTGGAAGCGGCGGTTGGTGCGCTCGGGCCCGCCCTCGCCGGCGAACTGCCGGGCGGGGTCCTCGCCCTGGCGCTTGAGCGGGAAGACGCCGGCCGTGTAGGGGAAGAAGCCGGGCACGTTCTCGCGCAGGGCCCAGCGCAGGAGGTCGCCCCAGTCCTGGTAGGTCGGCAGGGCGACGCGGGGGATGCGCTGGTGGGACAGGCTCTCCTTCCACAGGTCCTGCTCCAGCACCTTGCCCCGCACCTCGAAGCGGTACTTGTCGGCGTGGTAGCGGGCGACCAGGTCGGGCCAGTCGGCCAGGATGGCCCGCGACTGCGGGGTGAGGCGGGCGGCCAGCTCGTCGTGCATCCGCACCAGGTCCGCGATGTAGCCGGGCTCGCCCTCGACGACCTGCACGGCCTGGACCAGCCCGCCCTGGAGCTCCACCTCGACCCGCTTGCTGCCGACGCGCTCCCGGAGCTGCCGGATCGTGCCGTCGAGCTGGTAGAGCCGGCGCGCGATGCCGACCTGCTCGTCGACCTGGCGGTCGTACTGTTGACAGACGTCGGCGATCTCGGCCAGGTAGCGGGTGCGCTCGGGCGGGATGACGTGCTTCTTCTCCGACAGGCCGCCGGTGACCTCGAAGCGGCTGTGCAGGTCGGCGCCGGTGCGCTCGGCCACCACGTCCATGACGGCCCGGTAGAAGCGGTTGGTGCCCGGGTCGCTGAACTGGCTGGCGATGGTGCCGAAGACCGGCATGTCCTCGGGGGACCGGTCGAACAGGCCCCGGTTGCGCTGGACCTGCTTGCGCACGTCGCGCAGCGCGTCCTCGCTGCCGCGCTTGTCGAACTTGTTGATGGCGATGAGATCGGCGAAGTCCAGCATGTCGATCTTCTCGAGCTGGGTGGCGGCGCCGTACTCGGCCGTCATGACGTACATGCTGACGTCGCTGTGCTCGATGATCTCGGTGTCGGACTGGCCGATGCCGCTGGTCTCGACGATGACCAGGTCGAAGCCGGCGGCCTTGCAGATGGCGATGGCCTCGCGCACGTGGGCGGACATCGACAGGTTGGCCTGGCGGGTGGCCAGGCTGCGCATGTAGACCCGCGGGTGGCTGGCGCTGTTCATGCGGATCCGGTCGCCCAGCAGGGCGCCGCCGCTGCGCTTGCGGGTCGGATCGATGGAGAGCACCGCGACGTGCCGGTCCTCGAAGTCCAGCAGGAAGCGCCGGATCAGCTCGTCCACCAGGCTGGACTTGCCGGCACCCCCCGTGCCGGTGATGCCCAGGACGGGGATGACCCGGTCGGTGGGGATCCGCGCCTGGACGGCGTCGTGCAGGGCCTGCCGCACCTCGGCGTGGTTCTCGGCGATGGTGATGAGCGCCGCGACGGCCTGGTCGTCCTGGACGGACAGGCGGTCCAGCCAGCCCTGCCAGTCCCCGCCGCGCTTCTCGAAGTCGCAGCCGGCCAGCAGGTCGTCGATCATGCCCTGCAGGCCCATCGCCCGGCCGTCGTCGGGGCTGTAGATGCGGGCGACGCCGTGGGCGTGCAGCCGCGCGGCCTCGGTCGGCAGGATGGTGCCGCCGCCGCCGCCGTAGACCCTGATGTCGGCGCCCTTGTCCCGCAGCAGGTCGACCATGTACTCGAAGAACTCGACGTGACCGCCCTGGTAGCTGGTGATGGCGATGCCCTGGGCGTCCTCCTGGATGGCGCAGTCGACGATCTCGGCCACGCTGCGGTTGTGGCCCAGGTGGATCACCTCGGCGCCGCTGGCCTGGATGATGCGCCGCATGATGTTGATGGCCGCGTCGTGGCCGTCGAAGAGGCTGGCGGCGGTGACGATGCGCACCGGGTGCCGAAGCTGGCAGCGCGAGGGGCTGTGCATGGGGCGCTCCACGAGGGGAAGGCGGGGCGTCTATCGCGTCGGGTCGGGGTCCACGCGGCCGCGCAGCGTGGCCGTCACCCACAGCACCAGGGCCAGCTCCAGCGCCTCGTCCCACACGCGCTCGCCGCGCAGCAGGATCAGGGGCGGGGTCAGGGCGGCCAGCGCCAGGCCGGTCCATGCGGCGTCCGCGTGGAAGGTGGGGAGGCCCAGCCGGTCGCCCAGCGCCTGCAGGCGGGAGTCCACCGTCGGCCGCGCGCGCAGGAGCACCAGCGCGACCGGCAGCCAGCGCCACAGCAGATCCGAGCCGGGGATGTTGTGCAGGTTGGCCTGGCTGGAGCGAGGAGAGCGCGCCTTCAGCCACCCGGGGGTGGCGTAGCCGAGCTGGTGCTGCAGCCAGTCGACCTCCTCCAGGACCAGCAGGGCCGCCCCCAGCACCAGCCAGGGATCCCTTCGCCAGGCGCCGCGGACGCACAGGGCCGCCAGGAGCACGACGGTGACATGCTCGACGGACCCCTCGGTGTCGTACAGCGACAGGCTGCCGGGCACCAGCAGGGGCAGCAGCATGGCGGCGAGCGCGGGCGCGGCCCGCAGCCATGGGCCCAGGGCCGCGCGCTGCGGGGGGCTCACGGCGGGACCGGCGGTCCCCGCGCTGGCGTGCGAGGGGGCCCGCCCGGGGAGGACCGGGTGGCCTGGGCGCGCGCGAGGATCAGCGGCGGGGCGTCGGGGTCGGCGAGCAGGCGGAACAAGGCCCGCGGCGCGACCTCGCCCGGTGCCTGGCCGATGGCGGAGATCGCGGCCAGGATGGTGTCCTGCGTGGGGTCGGACGAGGTCGGGCGCCGCAGGGTGCCCCGGCCCCAGGTGGCGGGGATCTGCTCCTCTCCAGGCAGGTCGGATGGCCAAAGCGAGACGGTCGACACCGGCGGCACCACGCCCAGGGCCGGCGCGTCGGCGGCGACCGGACCGCGGCGCGCGAGCGCCTCCTCCAGCGCCTGGGCCAAGGCCGACACGTCCTTCCCGGGGTGCTCCACCACCCACCGCGTCGCGGCGGCCGCGCGGACGTGCGCTTCCGCCCGGGGGGGCAGGTGATCCAGCAGATCACCCCGGACGGGTCCCAGCGGCGCGCCGGGCACCGGCTCGAAGGCGATGGCGACCCATCCGCTGCACATCAAGTCCACGGCCTTCGGCAGCGCGCCGACCCCACGGGCCGCCACCACCCGCTCCGCGGCGCGGAAGCGGCACTCGTCGCGGCTGCCCAGCGCGGCGTTCAGCGCGGCGGACCGGCAGTCCAGGTCCGTGCAGGCCGGCCACTCGTCCACCGGACCGGGCCGGGCGCGGGCGAGCAGCAAGGCCAGGAGCATGGCAGGCCATACCCGACCGGTCCGCGATAGGCGACCGCCCCCTGGAGGTGGCGATGCCGACATGGTCCGAGGTCTGCGTGGTGGACGAGCGGGGCGGCTGCACGCTGCCGGCGGAGTGGGGCCAGGGGCGGGCGGCCTTCGGCGGGCTGGTGGCAGGGCTGGCCCTGCGCGCCGCCCGCCGTCAGGTGCTCGGGCGGTCGCTGCGGTCCGTGCTGGTGAGCTTCGTCGGGCCGGTGGCGCCGGGCCCGGTCCGGGTCGAGGCGCGCCTGCTGCGGCAAGGACGGGCGCTCAGCCAGGTGGAGGCCCGCTTGGTCCAGGGCGACCAGGAGTGCGCGGTGCTGCTGGCGGCGTTCGGCGACGGGCGCCAGACCGGCCTGCCTTCGCTGCCCGGCCCGCCTCCTCCTCCTGCGCCGCTCCCCGAGGCCCTGCCTGCCTTCCCCTTCCTGGCCGGCATCACGCCGGACTTCACGCGCTACCTGGACTACCGATGGGTCGGGGAGGGGCTGCCCTTCAGCGGTGGCCCGGTCGCTCGCACCGGCGGCTGGGTCCGCTTCCAGGACCACGCCCCCGTCGACGAGGCCGGCGCCCTGGGCCTGCTGGACGCCTGGCCCGCCCCCGTCCTGACCCTGCTGACGGCGCCGGCGGCGGCCAGCACGGTGACCTGGATGGTGGACCTGGTCCGCCCCTGGCCGGTCGGGGGCGTCGACCCGGCCGCGTGGTGGCGCTTCGAGGGGACGGGCACCGCCGCCGGTGAAGGCTACACCGACGTCGACGGCTGGTTGTGGGGGCCCGACGGCGCGCTGGTCGCTACGTCGCGACAGCTCGTGGCGGAGTTCAGCGCGGCGCCTGTCACGATTCGCTGACGGCTGTCGACGAAACTCGTTGACGCGTGTAAGTAGAGGAGGCCCTCGGAGCCTCCATGCCCGCCACCCAGCCTCGCCGCGCCCTCCGCTCGCCCCAGGCCCTGCGCGCCCCGACGCCGTCCGCGCGCCCTGCATCCTCGCCCCGCCCGCTGCTGCCGGCGCGCGCCCTGGTGGACGTGCACGAGGCGCGCGCGGTGACACGCATCGGCCCGGAGGAGGGCTGCGCGCTGCCGCTGGACGTGGCCTGGCGCGACGTCGAGCGCCTGTACGCGACCGGCCTGCACCCGGCCATCGCCCTGAACGTCGCCTGGCAGGGGCGCACGGTGCTGGACCGCACCATCGGGCACGTCGAGAACACGCCCCGCGGTCCTACCCGGCACGTCGCCACCCCCGACACGCTCTTCAACCTGTTCAGCGCCAGCAAGATCGTGACCGCGACCCTGGTGCACGCGCTGGTCGACGACGGGGACCTATCGCTGGACAGCCGCCCGGCGGACTTCGTGCCGGAGTTCGCCAGCCACGGCAAGGACCGGATCCGCCTGCGCCACCTGCTCAACCACACCGCGGGCATCCCCGACATGCCGGCGGGGCTGGACGTCCCGGCCTGCCTGCGGGAGGGCCGGGTGCCGCTGCAGCCGGTCTGCGACCTGGTCCCGCAGAGCGCGCCCGGCGAGCGCGTGGCCTACTCGCCGCTGGCGGCGTGGGTGATCGTGCAGGAGGTGGTGGAGCGGGCGACCGGCCGGCCTCTGGCGCGGCTGCTGCGCGAGCGCCTGCTCGACCCGCTGGGCTTCGCCCACATGGACTACGGGGTGCCCGAGGGCCTGGTCGACCAGGTCGCCCGGCACGCGGTCACCGGGCCGCCGGTGCCGGCGATCATGGATCGCATCTTCCGCCGCACGGTGGGCGTGGACCTGGACACGGCGGTGCCGATCACGAACAGTCCGCGCTTCCTGACGGCGGTGCTGCCCTCGGCCAACGTGATCGGCACGCCGCGCGAGGTGACCCGCTTCCTGGAGCTCCTGCGCCGGGGGGGCGAGCTGGACGGCGTGCGGGTGCTCTCCGAGCTGGCGGTGCGGCGGGCCACGACCAGCCTGACGCCGCGGCAGTTCGACGGCACCTTCGGCTTCCCGATGCGCTACGGCCTGGGCTTCATGATGGGCGGGCGCCGCTTCAGCCTGTTCGGCCTGAACACGGCCGGCGCCTTCGGCCACCTGGGTCTGTCCACCGTGGTGGTGTTCACCGACCCGCACCGGGACCTGACGGTGACCTTCCTGAACACCGGCAAGCCGATGATGGACCTGGGCATGGTGCGCTGGTACCAGGTGCTCCAGCGCATCGCCAGCATGGTGCCGCGGCGGTAGCGGCCGGCTGGCGGGGCGCCGGCGACCCGGGGGCTACCGGGGCAGGCTGTTGTCCAGCTTGACCAGGGCCTCGGCGTAGCAGGCCTGCCAGCGGGCCTGGATCCGGTTCACGTAGATCTTGCGGAAGGGCTTGGGCGGCAGGTTGAGCAGGGTGCGCAGCTCGACCTGGGCGCCGGCGTCGGCGGCGCTCACCGTCCAGGTGGTGATGAAGCCCTTGTTTCCGGCGTGGTCGACCGTGACGCGGCGGCCGGGATCGACCTGGGTGATGGTGCCGGTCAGCTTGCGGCGCCAGGGGCCGACCTTGTAGACGAGCTGGGCGTTGGCGCCCACGCCGACGCTGACGGAGCCGTGCTCCCACTTCTGCGTGCAGCCGGTCAGCAGCGCCTCTTGCGCCTTCAGGTCGGAGACGACCTCGGTCACGGCGCTGGGGCTGCCGCCGACGGTGAAGGTCGCGACCACGTCCGCGTTGTGGTCGTCGGGGACCGGCTCGGCGTGGGCGGCGGGGGTCAGCAGCGCGGTGAGCAGGGCGAGCAGGGGCGGGATCATGCCGCCTGGGGTATTCGCGTGGCTCCGCGTCGCCAAGGGCACGCGCCCAGGAGGACCGTGCCCGCCCGAGCCTTCCCCCACGACCCCGATCCTGACGACCTGCTGCTGCTCGAGGACGAGCTGGTCCAGGCCCTGGTGGGCGCCCGCACCGCCCTGGCCCAGGGGGCTCCGACGGCGACGCTGCACGGCGACCTGGCCACGGTGGGGCTGGGGCTGGCCTGGCTGTCCTGGTGGCGCGGCCGCCCGGCCTCCCAGGTGGCGATCGCCGCGGCCGACGCGGTGGCGCTGGCCCAGGCCGGGACCGAGGCCGGCTTCGTGTTCCGGTCGCCCTACGACTACTGGCTGCTGTGCTGCGCGGGGGTCGCCCTGGGCCACCCGGCGGCCCCGGCGCTCTGCCGCCTGCGGGCCGCGCAGTGGTCGCACACGCCGCGGGGGCGGGTCGAGGGCATGCTGCCGGGGGTGGTGCAGGCCCTGGCCCACGCGCTGGACGGGCAGGGTCCGCCCGAGGCCCTGCGCGCCGCCCAGGCGACGCTCCGGTCCTGCCTGGACAGCGCCGCGGATCGCGAGGAGGCCCTGCGCTTCGCGCCGACCGTGGGCGCCCTGGCGGCCGTCTCGGCGGGCGCCGCGGAGGTCTGGCAGGCCGCCTGGCCGGCGCGCCGGGACGCCTGGCAGCGGGAGGCCGAGCGCTTCCCCGCGGCGCCGATGTTCCTGCTGGACTGGGAGTGGCTGGCGATGTGCCGGCTGGCACTGGGGGCGGGCCTGGCCCTGCCGGCGGAGGACGTCTACCGGCCCCACGCGCTGCTGGGCGCGGCGGTGGCGGATCCGGGCACCCTGGGCGAGCGCCTGGGACCGCCCTGATAGGCTGGGGCCCCCGCGTCGGAGGTCCCGTGTACGCACCCAAGCCCGCCCTCGCCGCCACCGCCCACGTCGGCAGCCTGGCCGACTACCAGGAGCTGTACCGCCGCTCGCTGGAGCAGCCCGACGCCTTCTGGCTGGAGCAGGCGGCGCGCCTGGACTGGTTCCACCCGCCGCGGCTGGTCAGCGACTTCGACCTGGAGCAGGTCGACTTCTCCTGGTTCCCCGGGGGCCGGCTGAACGCCTGCTTCAACTGCGTGGACCGCCACCTGCAGACCCGGCCGGACAAGACGGCGATCATCTGGGCCAAGGACGAGGCCGGCGAGTACGAGCGCATCAGCTACCGCCAGCTCAAGCACGAGGTGGCGCGCGTCGCCAACGTGCTCAAGGCCCACGGCGTGCGAGAGGGGGACCGGGTCGCCATCTACATGTCGATGGTGCCCGAGGCGGTCTACACGATGCTGGCCTGCGCCCGCATCGGGGCCGTGCACAGCGTCGTCTTCGCCGGCTTCTCGGCCGAGGCCCTGCGGGACCGCATCCTCGACGCCGGCGCGGCGGTGGTGGTGACCGGGGACGAGGGGCTGCGCGGCGGGCGTCGGATCCCGCTGAAGGTGACGGTGGACCGGGCGATCGACGGCCTCTCCCAGGTCCGCACGGTGCTGGTCGCCCGACGGACCGGGGCGGCGGTGCCGATGACCCCGGGCCGCGACCACGTCCTGCAGGAGGAGATGGAGAAGCAGCGCTCGACCTGCCCGGTGGAGTGGATGCACAGCGAGTCGCCGTTGTTCGTCCTCTACACCTCGGGCAGCACGGGGAAGCCCAAGGGGGTGATGCACACCACCGCCGGGTACCTGTTGTACGCCGCCATGACCCACCGGCTGGTGTTCGACCTGCACGAGGACGACGTGTACGCGTGTGTCGCGGACGTCGGGTGGATCACGGGCCACAGCTACATCGTCTACGGACCCCTGGCGAACGGGGCGACCACCGTGCTCTTCGAGTCGACGCCGCTGTACCCCGACCCGGGGCGTTACTGGCGCATGGTGGACGATCTGGGTGTGACCATCCTGTACACGGCGCCGACGGCGATCCGGGCCATCGCGCGCGAGGGCGACGCCTGGGTCACCCGGCACCGGCGCGAGAGCCTGCGGATCCTGGGCACGGTGGGGGAGCCCATCAACCCCGAGGTCTGGCGCTGGGTCCACGACGTCGTCGGCGCTGGCCGGTGCGCGGTGGTGGACACCTGGTGGCAGACCGAGACGGGCGGGATGATGATCGCGCCGCTGCCGGGCGCGACGCCCGCCAAGCCGGGCTCGGCCACCCTGCCGCTGCCGGGCGTCGAGCCGGTGCTGGTGGACGACCAGGGCCAGGAGCTGCGGGGCAACGACGTGCGCGGGAACCTGTGCCTGCGCCGGTCGTGGCCGGGCCAGGCGCGCACCATCCACGGCGATCACCGTCGCTTCCGCGACACCTACTTCCGCACCTTCCCGGGTCTGTACTTCACGGGCGACGGCTGCCACCGGGACGCCGACGGCTACTACTGGATCACCGGCCGGGTGGACGACGTGCTCAACGTCAGCGGGCACCGCCTGGGCACGGCCGAGGTGGAGAGTGCGCTGGTGGCGCACGCGGCGGTGGCCGAGGCCGCCGTCGTGCCGATGCCCCACGAGCTGAAGGGCCAGGGCATCTACGCCTACTGCGTGCTGGTGCCCGACACCGAGGGGGCGGACCCCGAGGAGCTGGTCGGCGCGCTCAAGGAGCAGGTGCGGCGGGCCATCGGCGCCATCGCCGTGCCCGACCGGATCCAGCTCTGCCCGGGCCTGCCCAAGACCCGCTCGGGCAAGATCATGCGTCGCATCCTGCGCAAGATCGCCGAGGGCGAGTACGACGCGCTGGGCGACGTGAGCACGCTGGCCGATCCGGCGGTGGTGGAGCTGCTGGTCGCGGGGCACCGGGACCGGGGCTGACGTTCAGGGCGAGGGTGCCCGCGGGCCGCCGCCGCCCTGCGCCGGCAGGTGGGGGAGCTGCGGGCGCACCTCGACCACCGCGGGGCGCACCGGCGCGGCGGGCAGGGAGAGCGTCGCCTCGGGCAGCGCGACCAGGAAGGGCAGGCCCTGGCCCCGGCCCGGCGGCGCGGTGCGGTGCAGGCGCAGCGGGCTGCAGCCACGGTCCAGCTCCACGGCGACGGCGACGGCCTGGACGGCGGGCAGCGCCGCCGGGACCGGCCAGGCATGGCCGCAGGCGTCGGCGGCGGCCACCGCGGCGTGCAGGTCTCCGGCGCGCCCGTCCACGCCGAGCAGGTAGCGGCCGGCGGGCAGCTCCAGGGCCAGGCCCGGCTCGGGCTCCTGGGCGCGGGCGCTGCGGCCGGGCCGGGGGCGGTCGTCGCGGGCGCGGGCCAGCGGCAGCTCGCGGCCGGCGAGCAGGTCGAAGGCCAGCAGGGGCGAGGGATCGGCCAGCAGGACGGTGGCGCCCACCTGCAGGCCGCCGGACGAGGCGCGCGCGGCGCCGGGGGCCCGCTCCAGGCCGCGGGAGCCCCACAGCGGGGCCAGCAGCAGCGCCTCTCGCGCGTCCGGGTCGTCGGCCCGGCCCTCGACGTCGGGGCTGCCCAGCTCCTGCGCGGCGGCCGCCAGGCCCAGGATCGCCGCCCGGCGCGCGCGGGTCTGCTCGACCTGCTCGACCTGCTCGGGGGCCGGGCGGGCCAGGGCGCCGATCCCGCCGGTCAGGGCGGCGGCCAGGCACAAGGGCAGGTGCAGGCGGGGTGGGCAGGCGACGGCGATGGCCAGGGCCAGGCCGACGGCGCCGGGGAGCTGCTGGACGGCGTTGGTGCCGGGGTAGGGCAGGACGGGCAGGAAGGTCGCAGCCAGCAGGACCAGGCCGACCTGCGCGGCGCCGCCGCGGGCCAGGGCCAGCCCCACGGCCAGCAACGCGGCCCAGCCTGCCGAGGGACCGCCGGCCCAGACCTGCCCGGCCCCCAGGGCGATGGGCAGGGCCAGGCCCAGGGCCAGGCGCGGCGCGAGGTGGGGAGACGCGAGCAGCACCAGGGGCAGCCACAGGACCAGGGCCCGGAGCGGCCAGCCCGGGTCCAGGGCCAGGCCCGCGGTCAGCGCCTGCAGGGCCGCGGCGCCCCCCTCGGGCAGGCCCGCGCCCGGCCAGGTGAGCTGGTCGAGGTGCGCGTCCAGGCGCGACAGCATGCTGCTGCCCTCGGCGCCGGCCGCCCGCAGCAGGTTGGCCGGGTGCCAGGTGAAGGCCACACCGGCCGCCGCGGCTGCCGCCGTCGCGAGCGCCGCGCGGGGTGCCCGGTGGCGCCAGGCCAGCGCCAGCATCGGCGCGGCGACCAGGAAGCCCGGCTCCTTGAACAGACCCGCCGCCAGCAGCAGGCCCAGGCCGGCCAGCGGGACCCGTCCCCTGGCCAGGGCGCGATCGGTCGCCCACAGCGCCCACATCCCACAGCACAGCTCGCCGGCGCTGCACAGCCAGGCGTTCCACCAGGGCAGGTCCTGGAAGCCCGGCAGGGCGAGCACCAGGAGGAGCGCGCGCGGGGCGGCCCCCTCGGGCGGACCCTCCGCCAGCCGGCGGGCGAGCAGCCCCGCCCCCGCCAGGCCGCCCAGCAGCAGGCCCACCAGCGCGGCCCGCGGCCCCCACCAGGCGCCGCCGGACAGCGAGGCGCCCGCCCAGGTGGCCAGCAGCGTGAGCGGCCGCACGTGGTCGTGCACGGCGTGGCGCTCGGTCAGCGCGCGCCAGGGTGCGTCAACGTGCTCCAACACCCAGCGCAGGTTGGTGACGTCGTCGGCGAAGTGCCAGTGGTCGGCGGAGGCGTGGATCTGCAGCCCGGCGACGGCGGCCGCGAGCAGGAGGGCGGGCAGGGCGCGGACGCCGTTCATCGGTTTCTGTCGCGGAGGGGGCGGAGAGCCTTGCACATGGTGCCGTCGGGGTGAAAGATCGGTCTGCGGCAGGAGGTTCCAATGCGTCGAACCCGCTCTACTGACCGCCGTGGCAACGTGCTGGTCATCGCGGCCGTCTCGTTCACGGTGCTGTGTGGCTTCGCGGCCCTGGTGGTGGACCTGGGCTACGTCGGCGTCGTGGAGGCGCAGCTCCAGACGGCGACCGACGCGGGCGCGCTGGCCGGGGCGAAGCTGCTCGACGGCACGGCCGAGGGGCTGACCGCCGCGCGGGCCGCCGCGGTCGCCCTGGTCGCCGAGAACCCCGCCAACGGCGAGACGGTGGTGGTCGACCCCAATCCGTCGAACCTGCCCGACGGCGACGTCGTGCTGGGCATCTGGGCGGACGGCGCCTTCACGGCCTCGGTGGATCCGCTCCAGGTCAACGCCGTCGCGGTGACCGCCCGCGACGACGACCTCGTGCCCTTCTTCTCGAAGGTCGCCTTCGGCACGCAGGGCCTCTCCTCCCAGGTCCGCAGCGTCGCGCTGGCCGGGCAGGAGGTCGGCGCGGGCGAGGTGCCCTGGTACCTGCCCTTCGGGCTGCCCGACTGCCTCTTCGACACCTACAGCGACGAGGGCCTGCAGGACATCAGCTTCGTGCTCAGCCCGCCGGGCATCGACAACACCGGCTGGGCCTCCATCGGCGAGACCCCGACCGCGAGCTGGGTGCGCGACCACTTCGCCACGATCACGCCCTGCATGCAGGAGTGGGCCAGCACCGGCGACGTGGAGGAGCCCTGCGCCGAGGCCACCATCGACGACAGCGCCTCCCTCAACAACGGCGAGCAGGCCTCGGGCCTGCAGTACATCGCCAGCCACATCGGCATCGACGGCATCCCCTGGGACGAGAGCCTGTGGGGCACCCAGCCGGCCCAGCAGCCCAAGAGCGCCATCCCCACGGGCCAGTACGGCATGACCTACGTCGGTCCCATCCCGGTCTTCGACTCGGGCTCGGCCTACTGCACCGGCAGCGGCGGGAGCTGGAACACCACCGAGGGCATCGAGTTCTTCGTGTGGGCCGTGCTCTACGACGTGGTCACCAGCGGCGGCGCGGCCCAGAAGACCGTCTACCTGCGCCTGGACCTGGACTCGATCTACGACGTGGGCGACTGGCCGGGCGGCGGCCACCACGGGGTGACGGCCACGACCCCCCCCGCGCTGGTCCAGTGAGGAGGTGGTGATGACCCGCACCAACCGTCGCGCCAACACCGCCATCGAGGTGGCGTTGACCCTTCCGCTGTTCCTGGTGCTGCTGGCCGGCGTGCTCGAGTGGGGGCTCGTGCTCCCGCGTCAGTCCGTGGTCGAGCACTGCGCCCGCGACGCCGCGCGCGCGGGAGCCCTGACCGAGTCGAGCGACGACCCGACCGGCGCCGCCGCCGCGCGCGCCCGGCAGCGGCTGGCCGAGGCGGGCTTCGACGTGGACGCCGCGACCGTCACGGCCGTCGTCATGAGCAGCGCCGTGGGGGACCTGGTCTCGGTCGAGATCAGCCTGCCCTACCCGCCGCTCCTGGGCCTGGTGCCCACCGGCGCCACGCTCGAGGGGACCGGCCGGATGCGCCTGGAGGACCAATGACCCGCCGCCTGTCCGCTCGTCCGCCCGTCGCGGCCCCGCGCCGTCGGGCCAACGCCGCCGTCGAGTTCGCCCTGTCGGGCACCCTGGTCCTGGTGCTGCTCTTCGGCCTGATGGAGTGGGGCTGGACCCTGTACCGCTGGTTCGGGCTGCAGCGCGCCAGCCAGGCCGGGGCGCGGATGGCGGCGGTCACCGACACCGACAGCGATCCCGCCGTGGCGGCGACCGCCGCGGCCGAGGCGGCGATGCGGCAGTGGGGCATCGACCCGGCCCGGGCCGCGGTGACGACCTCGCTGACCGGCGAGGTGGGCGACCGCGTCGTGAGCGTGCAGGTGGAGCTGCAGGAGGGCGCCCTGGTCGGCCTGGTGCCGGCGCCCGAGCGCTCGGTCGCCCTGGCCAGCCAGCGCTACGAGGAGGTGCTGCCGCCCCAGGTCGAGGAGGACTAGCCCCTCAGCGGTAGTAGCAGCGCCCGGAGTTGACGATGCCGATGTCGTCGTAGGTCAGGGTCGCCAGGTAGTCGTCGAGCGGCATCGACTTGGGCGCCAGCGCCTCGGCGGGGCTGTTGTAGGGGTCGTCGTCTCCGTCCAGGTCGACGGAGGCGTCCCACACCAGGGCGTGGTCGGACAGGGTCGCGACGCTGTGGCTGTTGAAGTACCAGCGGCCCCACTCGTCGGTGCCGGCGGCGCGGGCCAGGTTCGTCTGGAAGCCCACGCCCAGGACGATCTGCTCGGCGTCGACGCCCCAGTGGTCCCCCATCACCGAGAGCAGGCAGCTCACCGAGTGGCAGTACAGGTGGGTCCCCAGCCGGCGGTCCAGCCAGGCGGACAGGTCGCTGGTGATGCTGCGCCAGTAGATGTAGGCGCCGTCGTAGGCGCTGTAGTCGGAGTCGGAGGGATCGTAGACGATCCAGTCGTCCAGGTGGATCCGATCCCGCAGGGCGTCCATGACCGCGTGCGGGTCGTCGGCCGGGATGCCCTGCACCGCGTCGACCGTGTCGGCCAGGGCGCCGATCCAGGGCGTGCCGTCGGCGTGCCCCTCGGCGCTGCCGTCGCGGAGCTGGGAGGGTCCGGCCAGGCGGTAGACCGCGTGGGAGGTGACCCGGCTGCCGGGCACGGGGACCGGCGTGCAGCCCTCGCCCAGGCAGGCGGCCCAGGTCCAGGTCAGGGCCAGCTCGCCCCGGCCCAGGGTGGCCTCCAGGGGCGAGAGCGCGGCCTCGGCGGCCTGCCAGGGGCCCGCGGCCGGCGTCACCAGGGTCACCGTGACGCCCGCGGGCACGGCCGGCCCCTCCCAGGTGTCGACCGCCGGCGTCCAGGCGGCCAGGGGCGTCGCGCCGGCGACCATGCCGGCGGGCACGTTGCGGGCGACCGCGTCGGGATCGTCGGTCCACGGCGGCCGGTCGGGGTCGGTCCAGGGCGCCACGACCGGCGCCTCGTCGTCGAAGACCGCCCCGGCCAGGGCGTACTCGGGCAGGTCCACCGGCTCGACGCCGTCGGTGACGAGGTTGGACTTGTGGAAGGCCAGGCGCTGGCTGTCGGCCGGGTCGACGGTGGACAGGTCGACCGTGGCCGGGGCCAGCCGCACCAGCGCGAAGGGCAGCTCGGCCGAGCCGCGGCTGCCGTCGTCGCAGGAGGAGAAGGCCCACAGCGTCGCCAGGCCGGGCGGCAGGGGCGCGCCCAGGGCGTCGGTGCCGTCCCAGCGCAGCTCCTGCCCGGGCGAGGCCGTGCCCAGGTCGAGCAGGCCGCGGTCGTGGTCGAGCTGGACCTGCACCGTGCAGGTCGCGGCCGGCGCCTGGTCCTCCAGGGCCACCTGGAGGGTGAGCGACGCGCCGTCGAGCGTGGGGTCGAGGACGGCGGTGGACAGGGTGAGGGCCGGGGTCGGCCAGCGAGGGGCCGCCGTGCCGCCGTCGGCGGAGGTGGCGCCGCCGTCGCCCGCGGCCGTGCCGCCGTCGGCGGAGGGGGTGCCGCCGTCGCCCGCGGCCGTGCCACCGTCGCCGGAGGGGGAGCCGTCGTCGGGGTCGGCGGGCTGGCAGGCCAGCAGGAGCAGCAGGGGGATCACGGGCGCCTCCGGAGCAGGGGCAGGGCCAGGAGCAGGGCCAGGGCGGCGCCGCCCGGGGGGCGAGGTGCCGGCAGGTGGGCGCAGCCCTTGCCCGCGTCGTCGTCCCCGTCGGCGGTCCCGCCGTCGTCGTCCCCGTCGGCCAGGGCGCCCCCGCCGTCGTCGTCCCCCCCGTCGGCCCCTCCGCCGTCGGCGCCCCCGCCGTCGTCGTCCCCGTCGGCCCCCGTGTCGGGGATGGGCTGGTCCCAGCCCTCCCGCGCGCCGCCGGTGTCGTCGGGCTCCTCGTCGGCCTCGTCGACCTCGTGGTCGCAGTCGTCGTCCTGGCCGTTGTTGCGCTCGTCGTTGCCGGGGAAGCGGCTGCCGTCGAGGTCGTCGCAGTCGAGATCCCACTCGGCGCCGTCGCCGTCCAGGTCGCGGCTGGCGGCGGCGGCGGTGGCGACCTCGACCGCGCTGTCGGCGTCGACGCCGAAGCCGTAGGCGAAGACCAGGCGCACGCCCTCGCCCGTGGCCAGGTCCCCGGCGTCGAGCACCAGGCCCGGCTGGCGGTCGGCGTCGCTCTCGGCGTCGCCGGCCAGCACCTCGTCGGGCAGGGTGCACCAGGCGCAGATCCCCCCCTGCCCGCCCTCGCCGGCCAGGGCCCAGGCCCGGCCGTCCCAGTCGCCCGCGGCCGAGACCCAGCCCGCGCCGCTGCGGTTGGAGGTGCTGCTGTCGCCGTCGGCCCAGGTGTCGAGGTCCGGGTCGTACACGCGCGCCGCGCGCAGGCCGACCAGGTCGGCGCTGGCCGCGACGTCCAGGACCAGCCAGGCGACGGGCTGGCCCCAGGGCAGCACCACCCAGGCGTCGACCTGGACCGCGTCGTCGCCGCCGACCCCGTGCAGCCAGGTGAGCGCCCCGTCGTCGAAGGGGCCCTCCCAGGTCAGGACCAGGTCGCTGTCGCCCCAGGGCGCGGCCTGGACCACCGACCAGCCCTGCCCCGCGGCGGTGGCGGAGAGGGACCAGGCCTCGAAGACCCGGCCGACGGCCAGCACGTCGCCGCCCACCGGGTAGGGCCCGGCCGGGCCGTCGGGGTCGAAGAGCAGGCCCAGGTCGGCGCTGTCGTTGCCCAGCGAGCCGTCGGCGGCCAGGCCCACCGCGACGTGGTCGGTGGCCAGCCAGCGCGCCGCGGGGGGCACCAGGGCGAGGGCGGGGAGACAGGAGATCAGGAGGGCGAGCATGGCCTACGCTACCGCAGCCCACCGCCTGCCGTATGCTCTGCCTCCCCACCCCTCGCGCGAAGGTCGGAGAGCGGATGCGCGGTCCTCCCCTGCGGTGGCCCAGGTGGACGCCTGGCCCCTCCCTCGCCCTCGCCTCGCTGTGCCTGGCCCTGGCCGCCGGGCCGGCCCTGGCCGACGACGGCGACCCCTGGGGCGTGGGCGCCGCGCCGGCTCCCGCGCCTCCCGCGCCGGCTCCCGCGCCTCCCGCGCCTCCCCCGCCCGGCGACCCCTGGGCGCCGCCGCAGGACCCGGCCGACGCGCCTCCGCCGCCTCCGCCCCCGGTGTTGCCCCTGGGCCAGGCGCCGCCGGGCGCGGGCTTCGACAGCAAGGACCGGTGCCGCGCCGCGTGGCAGGCGGATCGCCGGGGCCTGTCGCGGGTCGCGGCGACCTGGGCCCACCCCAGCACCGAGCGCTGCGTCTACGCGGCGGGGGCCGACCGCTGGGCGATCCAGGAGCGCCCGGCGGCGATGGTGCTCTCTGCCGGTGTGGACCTGCCGCTGCTGGCGGGCGCGGGGGCGGCGGGCCTGGCGGCCGCGATGACCGACCCGGTGGCCCGGGGGCGGGACCACTGGGACCCGACCTCCGAGAGCGAGCGCGCGGCCGCGGGGGCGGGCGCCCAGCGGCGCGACCCGCTGCCGGACCGGACCGAGCCGGACCTGGTCGCGCGCGACGCCAGCGACGTGATCTTCGGGGCGGCCTGGGCCGGCGTGGCGCTCTCCCCGTGGGGGCTGCCGGCCCGCAACGGGCGCCTGGTGAACCTGGCCGTGGTGGGCGAGGCGGCGGCGCTGAACGTCGCGGTGCAGCAGCTCGTCGCGCGCAGCGTGGCCGAGCCGCGGCCGCTGGCCTTCCAGGACATGTCGGCCTGGACGGACCAGGACTTCGCCGACGTCGCAGGGCGGCTGGCCCGCGACGACACCTGGACCAGCTACTACTCGGGCCACACCAGCACGGTGGCCAGCGTGGCCTACGCCTACGCGACGGCGTGGACCATCGACGCGGTGGACGCCGGCGACGGCCGCGCCGGGCTGGCGCTGCTGCTGTACCCGGCGGCCTTCATGGTCTCCAACCTGGAGGGAGAGCTGCGGGTGTACGCGCTGGCCCACGACCCGACGGACGTGTGGGTGGGGCACCTGGCTGGGGGGCTCATCGGGATCGGCGTGCCCACCGCTCACCACCTGGCCGCGCTGCACGGGCGGTCTCGCCCCGGCGCGCCCCAGGCGGCGCCGCTGGGTCCGCGCGGGGTGGTGGTGCAGCCGCTGGTCGGGCCGGGCACGCTGGGCCTGCAGGGGAGGTGGTGATGTCGCTCGCGCTGTCGTTTCCGGCGACGCTGCTCCCGGCGCTGCTGGTGGCTTGCTCCTCGGGTCCCGGGGGCCTGGCGGGGGACTGGGTGGCCGCCTTCTACCGGGGCGAGGTCGGGGCCGTGGAGGGCGGCAGCGACAGCGGCGCCGCGCCGGACAGCGGGCGCGAGGTGCTGCCCGCCTGCGAGGGGGACGTCGGCGCCGAGGCCTTCCGCGCCTGGGTGCG
Organism: Myxococcota bacterium; assembly: GCA_023150805.1. Classification (GTDB taxonomy): domain Bacteria; phylum Myxococcota_A; class UBA796; order UBA796; family UBA2385; genus UBA2385. The sequence continues at coordinate 49,996 of JAKLKF010000029.1, forward strand.
CGTGGACGAGACGAACCCGGTGCAGGGCGTGCACCTGTCGCTGTACCCCGACGGCGCCGACGAGCAGCGGCCCACGGCCAGCAACGGCAGCACGCCCTCCTCGGGCATGTCGGGGCTGGTGACCGGCCAGTGGACCGACGGCGTGGTGCAGCTCGACCTCGTGCCCGACCTCGACCACGCCTTCGCCACCGAGGCGGATCGCGACGCCTGGCGCGACCACCACCTGCGGCTGCGCAGCGAGGTGTGGGGCGACCGCTGCTGGACGGCGCGGTGGGCCTGGGTCGACGCCGCCGGACAGGCCGACCCGGTCGAGCAGGGCCTGGTCTTCATGCGCCGGCAGTAGGCGTGGCGTCCCCGTCGGGCGGCGGCGCGGGCGGCGGCGCGGCCGGGGGCCCTCGCTACGAAGTGCGCGCCGTGCTCGGGTCGGGCGGCATGGGCGACGTCATCGCCGTCTTCGATCCGCGCCTGCAGCGAGAGGTGGCGCTGAAGACCATCCGGCCGGAGCGGCCGGACCTGGCCGCCCGCTTCGTGCAGGAGGCGCGCATCACCGGCCAGCTCCAGCACCCCGGCATCGTGCCGGTGCACGAGCTGGGCACCACCGACGAGGGGCGGCCCTTCTTCACCATGAAGCGGGTCCGCGGGCGGGCCCTGGACCAGGCGGTGGCCCGGGGCGAGCCGGCCTCGCTGCTGGGCCGGCTGGACGTCTTCCGCAAGGTCTGCGACGCGGTCGCCTACGCCCACGACAAGGGGGTGCTGCACCGCGATCTGAAGCCCGAGAACGTGATGATCGGGGCCTTCGGCGAGGTGCTGGTGATGGACTGGGGCCTGGCGCGGGTGCTGGGCGAGCCGGTGGAGGCGGGGGAGGAGGCGATCCGCACCGGGGACCTGGGCCTGGCCGCCACGCGGGAGGGGCGGGTCGCGGGCACGCCCTCCTGGATGGCGCCCGAGCAGGCGCGCGGCGAGGTCCAGCGGCTGGGCCCGGCGGCCGACATCTACGCCCTGGGCGGGCTCTTGTGGTTCCTGCTCGTGGAGCGACCGCCCCGGGAGGGCAGCCTGGAGGAGGTGCTGGCCCAGGCCCGGGCCGGGGTGGTGCGGCCCCCGTCCCGCGCGGGAGGGCCCCGCCCCGTGCCCCGGGAGCTGGAGGCCGTCGTCCTGCGCGCGCTGGCGCCGCGCCCCGAGGATCGCTTCGCCAGCGTGCTGGCGCTGCGCGAGGAGATCGACGCCTGGGTCGAGGGCCGGCCGCTGCACAGCGTGCGCTACCGGCCGTGGGAGCGGCTGTCCAAGTGGGTGCAGCGCCACCGGGCGCCGGTGCTCGCCGGCGGGTTGACCGCGGCGGCGGCGCTGGCCCTGCTGCTGGTGGGCCTGCTCCGCTACGTCGCCGACGTCAGCGTGGCCCGCGACCAGGCCGTCCTGGAGGCCGACCGCGCCCGGGCCGCCGAGCGCACGGCCGCCCTGCGGCTGGCGGAGATCGGGGTCGCCAACGCCGGGCTGCTCTCCAACGAGGGGAGGCTGGCCGAGGCCCGGGAGGTCTTGCAGGACGCGCGACGCATCCTGCGCGAGCACGGGCAGGACCCCCGCCCGGCGGACCTCGCGCTGGCCGACCTGGCCCGGCGGGGGCCCCCGCCGCTGGTCACCTTCCCGGCGGTGCCGGGGGGCGCGGCGCGATCGGTCCACCTCTCGCCCGAGGGGGACCGGCTGCTGGTGCGTGGCGAGGACGACCGGGTGGCGGTCTGGACCCTGCCCTTCCTCGCCCGCCGGGCGACCTGGGCCCCTCCTCCCGGCGCGCGCCTGCTGGACCTGGCCTTCGTCGAGGGACGCCCCTGGGCGCTGCTGGCCGAGGGGGAGGGGGTGCGGCGCTGGGACCTGGACGCCGACGCGCCGGGCGCGCTGCTGCCGGTGGGGGCGGTCGCGCGCGCCCGGTGGCTGGACCAGGGCCGGGCGATCGCCCTGTCCTGGGGCGACGAGGCGGTGGGCTGGTGGTCGCCGGCGGGCACGGTGCGCCTGCCGCCCGGGCGGGTCAGCCTGCTGGACCTGTCGGTGGCGCACGGCCGGGTGGTCGCGTTGGCGCCCGAGGGTCCGCTGCGGGTCCACGACCTGGCCACCGGGGCGGTGCGCGCCACCTTCGAGGACGCCGGCGTCGCCGCCCTGGTCGACGGGGACCTGGTGATCGCCGCGGAGGAGCCTGGCGGCATGGCCCTGGTCCGCCTGGTCGGCCTGGGCCCGGGCGAGCGCTGGCGCCGGACCAGCGCGCACGTGGGGGCGATCCGCGTGTCGGCGTCGGGGCAGTGGATCTTCACGGCCGGCGTCGACGACCTCGTGCGCACCTGGCGCGCCGAGGACGGCGCCGCCGAGGTGGCGTTCGGCCTGTCGGGCGGCCTGGGCGCGAGCGGGAGCAGCGACGCCGTCGGCGCGTTGTACGCCTCGACGGGCGAGCAGGGCCGCGTCTCGCTCTGGGCCCTGCCGGCCCCGGGCCGGGTCTCGCCGCTGGCGCCGGGGGCCGGCGCCACCTGCCTGGGCCTGGACCCCGGCTCCGACCTGCTGCTGGCGGGCGGCGAGGGCCCGGCCCTGGGCGTGGTGGACCGCCCGACCGGTCGCCTGCTGGAGCGCCTGCCCCTGCCCGCCGAGGGCGCCCGCGACGCGCGGGTGCTGCCGGACGGGCGGCGCGTGGTGGTGGCCGGGCGCGACGGCGAGGTGCGGGTCTTCGACCTGGAGCGGGGCGCCCAGGAGGTCGTCTTCCCGCTGGGGGACCGGCGGGTGACCAGCGCCGCCTGGTCCCAGGCCGAGCAGGCCCTGGTGCTGGCCGGCTCGGAGGGGCGAGTGGCCCTGCACGACCCGGTGACCGGCGCCCTGCGGCGCAGCCTGGGGCAGGCGCGCGGCGCGGTCTGGTCGCTGTCCCCGTCCCCCGACGGCCTGCAGGTGCTGGCGACCGGGCGTGGGCACGAGGACGGCCGCGCCTACATCCTGGGGGTCACCGGCGGCACCTCGGTCGCCGAGCTGCCGACCACGCCGCCCCGGCCGCTGTACGGTGGCGCCTGGTCGCCGGACGGCCAGCGGGTCGTCGCCGGCGACCACGAGGGCAAGCTGTGGCTGTGGGACCTGCGCCAGCCCCGGTCCCCCCGGGTGGTCCAGGCCCACGAGGGCCCTGCGCTCGCCGTCGCCTTCTCGCCGGACGGCAGCCTGCTGGCCAGCAGCGGCTACGACGGGCTGGTGCGGCTGTGGGACCCCGAGGACGGCCGGGCCCTGGCCAGCCTGTCGGTGACCGGCCCCATCGTGGTCGACGTCGAGTTCGGCGAGGGGGGCGCCGTGCTGCTGGTGGCCGGCTCGGGGGGCGTCTACGACCAGCTCCGCCTGGACGCCGCGACCCTGGCCGACGAGCGCGCGGCGCTGGTGCTGGGGCCGGACAGCCCGCAGGCTCGGGCCCGCCTGGTGGCCCTGCACGGGGCGCTGGGGGCCTGGGCGCTCGCCGCGCGGGCCCTCCCCGGCGCCCAGGGCGTCTCCGACCTGGACCGGGTGCGCGCCCTGGACGCCGCCGGCGCCCTCCCCGATGTGCGCCTGATCCTGGCCGCGCCCACCACCCCGGCCCTCCACGCCTGGTCCCGAGCGGTGTCAGGCAATACGTTATAATACCTGTTCCACCCGGCCACGTCGGGCGGGGTCCCTGGCGCTGCGACCCCCTGCCGCAGCACGCCGTTCCCGGTCCGCGTCCCCAACTTCCCGACATGAAAGGGTGGCGTGCCATCCTGTGGGTCCCGCTGGTGGCGTTCGCGGTGATCGACGTCTGGTCGGGGCCGGGCGGGGGAGGGGCGACAGGCCCTGCCGCGGTGGTGGTCGTGCGGCAAGCCGACCCCGCGGCCCCGCGCTGTGCGCCCCTGCGCCTGGACCTGCCGGGGGGCCCGATGGGCGGCGCGCCTTTCGTCCTGGCACCCGGCGAGAGCTGCTACGCCTCGGCCGCCGTGCGCCTGGTGGACGCCTGGCGCTGCTCCCACGGCGGCGATCCGGCCACGGTGTCCTCTCCGTTGCACGCCGCGCTGGTCGCCCGCGTCGAGCGGGGCACGGACTGGGGCCTCTCCGGAGGCTTCGCCTGCGCCACCGTGGACGCGCTGGTGGCGGCCGGCACCTGTCCGCAGGCCGCGGTCGAGACGGTCACGGGTGTTCGGCCGCGCCAGCAGGTCCTCGCCGACCTGGAGGCCTGCCACCGCTGCATGCTCGGCGTCGACTGCCCGACGGCGGCAGGGGCCCTCCGGGCATGCCGTCGGGCGCGTCGGCACCTCGTCGGCGAGGCGGGAGTGCCCGAGGAGGCCGCCGTCGAGGCGGCGCTGGCCGCTGGCGACCTGTCGGCGCTCGCCCGGTTGTCGGAGCGGCACTTCTGTGGCGCGGAGGCGCGCCTCCGGGTCACCTCGCACCCCCGCTGCGAGACCTGGACCACGCAGACCGGGCCCGAGGGCTCCCTCGCTCGGTTGGATCACCTGTTGGAGCGGGAGCCCGCGCTGCCGGTGGGCGTCACCTTCTGCGCCGGCCTCTACCCCTGGACGGAGTCCGGCGGCGCGCGGTGGCGCCGGGATGCATGGGGACACCTGCACCCGGTGGCCGGGGATCGCTGCGACGCGCACGCCGCGGTGGTGGTCGGGCGGCGCCTGCACGGCGGGGTGTGTCAGTACCTGCTGCTCGAAGCAGGGCCTGCGTTCGCGGGGACGGACGGCCGGGTGTGGGTCGACGGCGATCACCTCGCCCGACAGACCCTGTCGCTGTTCCACCTGCAGGAGGCGGAGCCGGGGCCCGCCCCCGTCAGGTGAGCGCCCAGGCCAGCAGCGCCCCCACCAGCGCCACCAGCAGCGCCAGCAGGAGCATCCGGCGCGCCCACGGCGGCAGCAGGTCGTAGAGCACCGTGCCGAGCAGGTCGAACAGGAACTCGAGCCAGCCGCCCATGCCGACAGCTTAGCGCCGGCGGCCGTCGCGCCACCCCTGGGACACCCTGTCGCCGCGGGTCGCGGCCCGCGTCGCTAAGCTGTGCCGCGCCTTCCCTCGGAGCCCCCATGTCGCGCCCCTTCGTCCTGCCCGGCCTCGCCCTCGCCCTGGGGGCGGCGCTGCTGCCCCTGGGCACCCTGGAGGCTCCCGCGGACGCGACCCGGGCCCGGTCCACGGCGCTGCACGAGCGCGCCTCGCTCCAGTCCCGGTGGATCGGCCAGGCGCTGGAGCGCGCGCCCCGGGACCCCGACCAGCGGCTGCCGGCGCGGGCCGTGCCGCGCGGCGACCGGGGCCTGCCGCCGCCGACCGAGCACTGGCTGGCCGACGACGCCGAGAAGAGCCAGAAGGACCGTCGCAAGCGCTGGCTGGCCGAGCGGCACCGCGCGCCCCAGGGGGTGGACTGGAAGCAGGTCGAGCGCCGCAACGGCATGAACCAGGTCGCGCGGCGGGCGCGTTTGGCGGTCGCGGCGGAGCCGGCCGTCGGCACCTGGACGGAGCGCGGCAGCGACAACCAGGCGGGCCGGATGCACGCCGCGCAGATCAGCCCCGACGGGCGCACCCTGGTCGCCGGATCGTCCCTGGGCGGCGTCTGGACCCTGGACCTGTCGACCGAGGGCGCCGCCTGGACGCCGGTCGCCGACGCGCTGTACGGCGGAAGCCACTGGCTGGGCGTGCTCGCAGGCGCGGCCGAGGGCGACCCGCCGGTGATCGTGGCCGCCACCGACTGGGGCTACGTCAACGTCAGCGAGGACGCGGGCGCGACCTGGTCCCAGGCGTCGCTGCAGGGCAACCCCAACGAGGTGCGGCGCGTGGCGACCACCTCGGACGGCAGCCGGGTGATCTTCATCGTCGCCCGCGACGGCGGCGGCACCCGCCTGCACCGCAGCCTGGACGGCGGCCAGAGCTTCGAGGTCGTGGCCGACCTGGGCGGCTATCGCGGCGACGTCTTCGTCCCCCGGGACGGGGGCAGCCGGATCCTGCTGGTGACCGGCAGCGAGACGCTGGCCAGCGACGACCTCGGCGAGACCTGGGTCGCCACCGGCCCCTCCCCGGGCGGCGCCGAGGCCCACCTGGCCGGCAGCGAGGCCGGCGCCCCCACCCTGTACGCCGTCGTCGACGACGCCCGCCTGTGGCGCAGCGACGACGCGGGCGGCACCTGGCAGGACATGGGGCAGGTCGCCGACTTCTGGGGGCGGCTGTCGGCCAGCGTCGTCGACCCGGCGCTGGTCGCCTGGGGCGGCTTCGAGTTCTACCGCAGCTACGACGGTGGCCAGACCCACCAGCGCATCCACGAGTGGCACGAGTACTACAGCCGGATCGAGGATCGGCTGCACGCCGACATCATGGGCATCGAGGTGGCGCCCGACGGGGCAGGCGGCGAGACCTGGCTCATCGGTACCGACGGCGGCCTGTACCAGTCCCAGGACGGCCTCACCACCGTGCAGAACCTGTCGCTGCGCGGCCTGCGGGTCAGCCAGTACTACGACACGCTGACCCACGTCGACGACGCCGAGCGCATCGCCGCCGGCTCGCAGGACCAGGGCTACCAGGTCGCCACCAGCCTGGGGCAGAGCGGCCGCTTCGACTTCGACCAGGTGCTGTCGGGCGACTACGCCCACCTGGTCAGCACCGACGGCAGCCACGAGCTGGTCTACAGCGTGTACCCGGGCTTCATCCTGGTGCAGGTGGGCGAGGCGGGGGACCAGCTCGGCTACGTCGAGTTCCCGGCCGACGAGGCCGGCCAGTACTACGCCTGGCTGCCGCCGCTGGAGGCCGACCCGGCCGACCCCTCGGCCTTCTTCTTCTGCGCGACCCGCCTGTACCGCTACACCTTCGACGGCGAGACCTGGCGGCCGACCCTGTGGTCCGAGGAGCAGTTCTCGCGCTCCTCCTACGAGTTCCTCAGCGCCGTGCGCTTCGCGCCCTCCGACCCCTCGCGCGCCTATGCCGCCACCAGCCTGGGCCGCCTCTTCACCAGCGACGACGGCGGGGTGACCTGGGAGGAGTCCGACGACGACGGCCCGGACAGCCACTACTTCCACGGCACGGCCATCGTGGTGGATCCCGAGGATCCCGACACCGCGTGGGTCGGCGGCTCGGGCTACGACGGCGACGCCGTCTACATGACCACCGACGGCGGCCAGAGCTGGGAGGGCTGGGGCGACGGCCTGCCTTCGACCCTGGTCTACGACCTGGCGATGACCACCGACGGCAGCCGGCGGATCTTCGCGGGCACCGAGACCTCGGCCTGGGTGCGGGGGCCCGACGACGACGCCTGGACGGACGTCACCAGCGGCGCAGCGCCCATCACCATCTACTGGAGCGTCGAGGCCGTGCAGACCGAGCCGGTCATGCGCTTCGGGACCTATGGCCGCGGCATCTGGGACCTGCGCTACACCCCCATGCCGCCGGACGAGGAGCCCCAGGACAGCGGCGACGGCGGCGGGGATCCGCAGACCCCCGGCGGCGGCGGCGAGGAGCCGGGCGGCTGCGGCTGCGCGGGGGCGCCCGGAGCCGGCGGCCTGCTCCTGCTCCCGCTGGCCTTGCTCGGCCTGCGGCGCCGGTCCGGCCTGCGACGCCGCGGCGCTTGACCGGCGGCGGCCGCTCTGCTCGCATCGGGGCATGAACACCCTCCTCCTGCTGCTCGCCTGCGCCCAGCCCCCCGTCCTCTCCTCGGTGGAGCCCACCTCCGGCCCGCCCGGCACGGTGCTCGTGCTCCAGGGCGAGCACCTGTCGGCCGACGCCGCGGTGCGCCTGGCAGGCCAGCCGCTGGAGGACCTGGTCGTGACGCCCCCCGGCCGGGCCGAGGGCAAGGTCCCCGCCGGGCTGCCGGCGGGCAAGGCCGACCTGCTGGTCGAGACGGCCGCCGGGCGCGTCAGCCGCAACGGGGCCTTCGTCGTGCAGGCGCCGCCGGCCCAGGACCCCTGCAGCGGCGAGGAGAAGCGCTTCACCCACATCCCGCCGGACGGCAGCGTCGTGAAGATCGACCGTCACCTCCCCGGCGGCGAGGTGGACCGCAGCCAGGTCAAGGTCCACGAGGTGCAGGGCGTGCGGGTCGAGCGCACGCTGCAGCAGGGCAAGGCCTGCGCGGCCATCTGGCTCGACACCTCCGGCGGCCCCGTCCTCTTCGACGCCCAGGTCGACGCCGACCTGCGCCCGCAGGCCCAGACCATCGCCAACGGCCTGCACAAGCCGCTCACCGTGGGCGAGCACGTCGAGGTGGTGGCCCCGACCACGCCCTGAGGCGGGGCGGCGGCCGCGGAAGGAGCCCCGGCTCAGAAGAACCAGGGCGAGAGCCAGATGCGCTCGCCCTCGGCGTCTCCTTCCTCGTAGAGGCGGATGCGGATGTAGCAGGCCGAGCAGTCGCCCGGCTCGATCACCGTCTCGAGCAGGGCCTGCCGGTCGTCGATGGCCTCCTCGACCGAGTCCAGGATGTCACCCTGCTCGTTGAGCAGGTCGATCGACACCGCGGTGAACTGGTCGGGGTCGTAGGCCTCGACCAGGGACACCGTCAGGTTGCGGGTGCCCTCGGCGTCGACGCTGCGGCCGGGCAGGTAGACGTTGTCGCCGACCTGCAGCCAGGCGCGCACCGGCAGGTGGGGGCCGGTCGAGGCGTAGGTCTTGCGGTCGAAGAAGCCGTCGAAGATCGCCGCCCGGTCGAAGGGCGCGGCGGTGAGCACGCCGGTGGTGGCGCCCTGGTAGTTCTGGCAGGCGACGACGCCGTCCTCGAGCAGGACCGAGGTGCAGGAGGGGCCGTCGTCGAAGCTGCCACCCCGCGCGTCGTGGGCGTCGGTGCCGCCGGCCACGCCCAGCCGGTAGCCCAGCCGCAGCGCCGCCTGGAAGGAGCCCTGCGGGTAGTAGTCGTCGAGGTCGTAGGTCCGCCACGCGCAGTGGGGATCCGTCAGCTCCATGCACTCCGAGGTGCCGTGCTCGCTGGCGATCTCCACCACCGTCTCCCAGGTCGGGTCGGGGCGGTTGGCCTCGCGGCGCCAGTCGACGGGCTGGGGACGCTTCAGCCCGGGGTGGTGGGCGATGAACAGGGCGCGCTGCGGGCCGCACTTCTTGGCCGCGGCCACCAGCGCCTCCCGCATGGCCACGGGGGTCAGCGCCGAGATCGGGTTGGTGTTCAGCACCTGGGTCGTCGACCAGCCCTTCTCGTGGTCCGGCGCGTTGTTGGTCGCCCCGATGCGCCAGTCCTCGCAGGCCGAGGTCTCCTCCAGGATGACGGTCCGGTGGCCGCCCTCGCGGTAGCCGTCCTCGTCGAGGGTCTGGGTGGCGTAGGTCCACTCGTAGCCCAGGAAGGGCACGATCCCGGTGCCCTCGGCCGCCTGCACCAGCGCCTGCTGCTGCGCCCAGACGTCGATCTCGTGGGCGCCGGGGCTGCCGATGTAGGTCGTCTTCTCGGCGTGGTCGGCGATGGCCGCCCAGTCCAGGCCGACCTCGATCGCGTTGGGGAACAGGTCGGCCGCCGGCTCGTCGTCCGGCCCCTGGCAGCCGGTGGCCAGGTCCTCGCAGCCGTCCTGCGACAGGTCGGAGTGCACGTGGGGGTCGCCCCACAGCACGGCGTGGCCGAGCTCGAAGCCCGTGGTCGTGGCCGAGGCCAGGCCGGCGATCACCGCCTCGCCCATGTCCTCCTCGGTGGACCACTCCGTGAGCGGCACGCCCACCATCAGGGAGTAGCTGGCCTTGACCGCGGTGTTCGCGTGCGGCGCCACCGCGGCGAGGTCCTCGATCGCCAGGGCCACGGGCTCGCTGAGCCAGGTGGCCTCGGCGGGGCTCCACCAGCGGATCTCGGTGCCGGCCTGGCGCGCCAGGTACAGCGAGGCGGGGGCGGCGCCGAGGTCGGCCGACCCGGCGAGCTGCAGCAGCTCGTCGGCCATGAAGGCGCGGTCCTCGCGCGGGATGCTCAGGCTGACCGACAGGCTCTCGGGCGCGACCTCCGGCGAGGTGGTCGCGCCGTCGGCCGTGACCACGCGGACGGCCTGGGCGGGGTCGGAGAACACGCACTGCTGGGTGGCGGCGCAGGCGTCCTGCCAGACGCCGTCGCGCTGGGCCTGGAAGACCAGGTCGGCGACGTCCAGGCCCTGCACGCCGACCAGCCAGGCGGCCGTGCCGAGGTCGCCCGTGGCGGCGGCCACCTCGATCGACGGGGGGGTCGTGCCCCCGTCGGTCCCCCCGTCGGCGCCGCCGTCGACGCTGCCGCCGTCGGTGCCAGGGCCCGTGTCGTCGCCTCCCTTGTCGCCACAGGCCAGGATCCACGCCAGGATGAGCATCCGTCCTCCCTCGTCGTCGCACCGCAGGCCCGCAGTGTAGTCGGCCGGCAGGCGCCCGCAACTCAGGAGGCCGGCAGCTCGACCTCGTCGCCGACCTCGATCAGGTGCGGGTTGGGGAAGCGCGCGCGGTTGAGCGCCCACAGCTCCTTCCAGCGGTCGCTGCTGCCCAGCTCCCGCTGGGCGATCGCCGACAGGCTGTCGCCGGCCTTGACCACGACCTTGCGGGCGCTGGCGCTGGTGAGCGCCGCGGCCTCTCCGCCCTTGAGGTAGCGCCGGATGGCGGCGGCGTAGTCGTCCGAGGCGCGCCACTGGGCGATCGCGGCGTCCACCGCGGCCAGCAGGTCGCCCTCGCCCGCGCGCACGCCGACGGCGTAGGTCGAGTCGGTCAGGTTGTACTGGGCGATGCGGAAGGCGCCCCGCAGCGCGGGCTGGACGGCCTGGAGCTGCTGCAGCTCGGCGGCGGCGTAGGGGTAGTCGTAGAGGAAGCCGTCGAAGCGCCCGTCGAGCAGCGCCTGCCAGTAGCCGTCCTCCATGCGGACCAGCTCGGTGTAGCCCTTGACCAGGCGCTGCACCTCCTCGGCGGCGCTGTCGTCGTCGAAGATGCCGACCTTCTTCCCGAAGAGGTCGGCGGTGGTCTTCACCGGCGAGGCGGCGGGCACCACCAGGCACAGGCCGTACTCCAGGTAGGGCTGCGACCAGGCGATGCCGGGCGCGTCGGTCGGCGTGTAGCCGCTGATCAGCAGGTCGACGTCGCCCTGGGCCGACCGCAGCGCGTCCTCCAGCGCCGAGTACTTGCCGTGGACCAGCTCGACTTCGCCCACGCCCAGCTCCCGGGCGACCAGGCGGGCCAGCGCGTAGTCGAAGCCGTCGCGCCCGCCCTGGGCGTCCACGAAGAACATGGGCGGGGTCCCCGCCAGCTCGGGCTCGCCGGTGTCCATCGCGACGCGCAGGCTGCCCCGGGCGCGGATCCGCGCGACGGCGGCGCCCGCGACCACCGGCGACGCGGGCCCGTCCCCGCCGGTCGCGGAGCCACCCTGCGCCGCGTCCGGCGCCGCGCCATCGGTCCGCGCGCCGCCGGGCAGCGCGACGGGTGTCCCGCCGTGCCCCGCGCCGTCGTCGGACCGCTCGCCGAGCAGCCAGAGGCCGGCGGCGCCGACGATGACCAGCAGCGCCGCCAGGAAGGCCAGGACGATGCAGCCCTTGAGGACCGTGGAGCCGCCGCTCTCCGTGCTCATCTCACCTCCTGCAGGGTGCGGGCGGCCGATCGCTCCAGGATCTGCAGCCGCTCCGCCAGCTCATGTACCTGCTGGCGGACCTGGGCGCCGCCGGCGCTCGCCTCGCCGGGCTCGTCCAGCATCACGCGGACCAGCCGGGCGTGCAGCTCGTCCAGGGCGGCCTCGGCCGCGACCAGCTCGGCGTGGATGCGCCCGGCCAAGGCCTCCAGCTCGCGCCAGGTGTCCAGCTCGCGCTGCCGGGCCTGCGCGGCCTGCTCCAGGGCCCGCGCGACCTCGGGATCGTCGGCCCGTCGGGCCGCCGCAGCCCGCTCGGCGGCGGCCTGGGAGAGCCCCTCCTGGTCGACCTGGCCCAGGAGCTGCTCCACCGCGTCGCCCCGGAGGGCGGCCTGCAGCGCGGCATCCCACAGCTCGGCGGCCTCGGCCTCCAGCTCGACCAGGGCGCTGGCCATCGCGCTGTCCTGCGTGGCCAGGCGCTGCTGCACCCGCCGGGCCGCCGCCCGCACCCCCTCGACGCGCGCCCGCAACCCCGCCGAGCGGATCCCCGCGAGCGGGTCGGAGGGTGGCGGCGGTGGCGGCGGCGGCGTGGCGAGGTCCCAGGCGACCAGGGCCCCCCAGGTGCCCAGGGACAGGGCCCCCACCGCCAGCGCCAGCGGCGGCAGCCCGGCGACCAGCAGCCCGCCGGCGGTGACCACGCCCAGGCCCGGGGGGAGCAGGTGAAGGGGCTTGACCGCGGCGTGGACCAGGCGGCGGCCGAGCGGCGTCCGGCGAGGCGCGCGGTCCTGGCTCACGGCACCAGCAGGATCGGGCAGGGCGCGCGTTCGAGCAGGGCGCGGCTGGTGCTCCCGAAGAACAGCTCGGTCAGCGGCGCGTGGTGGGTGTGGCTCATCACCAGCAGCTCGATGCCCCGCTCGACCACCGCCTTGCGGATCTCGTCCTGCGGCGAGTCGCCGGGCACGACCAGCTCGCCGGCGACCAGCTCGCCGCGCAGCGCGCCCAGCCGCGCCCAGGCCGCGTCGAGCACCGGGCGCGCCAGCTCGTCCACCCGCGCCTGCCGCAGCGCCTCGTCCAGGTTGGCCAGGGCCGCCCCGCCCGCGACGCTCTCGTCCACGACGTGCATCAGGGTGAGGTCGGCGCCCAGGGCGCGCGCCATCACGCCGGCCAGCTCGACGGCGTCCAGGGCGTCGTCGGAGCCGTCCACCGGCACCAGGATGTGGGCGGGGGCGCGGTCCATCAGCGCACGATGGTCACGGGACAGGGCGCCATGCGCGCCACCTTCTCGCTGACGCTGCCCATGACCAGCCCCTGCAGGGCAGTCTGGCCGCGGCTGCCCATCACGACGTGGTCGGCGCCGACCCGCCGCACGGCGCCCAGGATCTCGTCGGCCGGGTCGCCGAAGCGGACCAGCTCGTCGGTGGCGGACAGCCCCTCTTCGGAGGCCAGGGCGGCACGGGCCTTGTCCAGGACCGGCGCGGCTGCGTGCCGCAGGTGGTCGTCGATGGCCTCGCGGTCCATGTGGCGCATGCCCATGGTCTCGGCGGAGGTGGCGCCGACCACGTAGAGGGTGGTGAGCTTCGCGCCGGTGACGCGCGCCAGCATGGCGCCGACGCCCAGGGCGTGCTCGGCTCCGGCGGAGCCGTCGATGGGGACGAGGATGTGCTTGGGCCGGTGGGTCATGGGACACCTCCAGATGGGGTGGGGACTCTGGAAAGGGGGACTGTTGCAAGGAGCGTACCGCAGCGCGGGCCCCGGCGTGGGCGGCCTCGTGGACGCGCCGCGCCCGCCGGGGTGTGCCAGGTGGCCCGGGCTCGGGCGGACCTCGCACAGCTGCCGCGGGCGGGTTGCTTCACCTCCGCGGTTCGGGCAAGGTCGAAGTCCACCGCTTCCCCCGGAGGCCCCTTGTCTTCCTCGCCGTCTCCCTCGCCGTCTCCCTCGCCCCTCCGTGCGCCCCCCCTCCTCGCCCTGCTGTTCACCAGCGCGGGCCTCGCGGCGCCCGGCGTGGCCTCGGCGTCCTGTGGCGACGGCGACCTGGACGCCGCGGTCGAGGACTGCGACGACGGCAACCTCGACGACGACGACGGCTGCTCCTCGGCCTGCGAGGTCGAGACCGGCTGGGCCTGCGAGCCGCTGAGCTTCGGCATCGAGTTCGCCGAGTTCTACCCGATGGACAGCACCGACCCCTCCTGGACCATCTCCGCCGACCAGTACACCGTCACCCAGACCACCAACAGCGACCCCGCCTTCTTCGTGACCGGCTTCCGCGCCGCCGCGCGCGAGGTCACCTTCACCATGGCGGTCAACGACACCAGCGACGACGACTTCATCGGGCTGGTGGTCGGCTTCGAGGAGGGGGACAGCGAGGACCCCGCCGCCAGCTACCTGCTGATGGACTGGAAGAAGGGCGACCAGAGCACCAGCGGCTACGGCACGGCCGAGGCCGGCCTGCGCCTGTGGCAGGTCGACGGCATCCCCTCCCAGACCGAGATCTGGGGTCACGACGGCCCGGTCTCGCTGGTCGCCGAGGCGCTGAACCTGCACGACACGGGCTGGTCGGCCTACACCGAGTACGAGGTGACGCTCTCCTACTCGACCACCTCCTTCGAGCTGTGGATCGACGGCGTCAAGGAGTTCGACCTGGTGGGCGACTTCGAGGACGGCAACCTCGGCTTCTACAACTTCAGCCAGCAGGACACCGAGTTCAGCCTGGTCTCGCCGCGCGGCGTCAGCCTCTGCGAGGCGCTGGACAGCGACGGCGACGGGCTCACCGACCCCACCGAGTACGACATCGGCACCGACCCCACCCGGGCCGACACCGACGGCGACGGGCTCTCCGACTACGACGAGCACGTCGACCTGGGCACCGACCCCACCCAGGCCGACACCGACGGCGACGGCCTGGACGACGGCGAGGAGCTGGTGTCCCAGGGCACCGACCCGCTGGACCCCGACAGCGACGACGACGGGTTGGAGGACGGCGAGGAGGTGGACGGCTGGGGCAGCGACCCGCTGGACACCGACACCGACGGCGACGGGCTCCTGGACGGCGACGAGGTGGCCCTGCACGGCAGCTCGCCGGTGGACACCGACACCGACGACGACGGCCTGGACGATGGGACCGAGGTGCGGGACGAGGGGACCGCCCCCGACGACCCCGACAGCGACGACGACGGGCTCTCCGACGGGGACGAGGTGCTGGCCGAGGGCACCGACCCGCTGGATGCC